>CANRIY010000107.1 GCA_947630775.1 uncultured Clostridia bacterium
CCTGTTGCACCCGTCGCGCTTGCGGAGCCTGCGGGGCCCGTTGCGCCTGTCGCACCCGTGGGACCCGTGGGGCCTGTCGCACCCGTCGCGCCGACTGCGCCCGCGATGCCTTGGGCGCCTTGGGGACCCTGCGGCCCCTGCACGCCCTGAATGCCCTGCACGCCCTGCGGGCCCGTCACGCCCGTCGCGCCCGTCGCACCCGTCGCGCCGCGGGGAATGGTAAAGGTAAGGACGGCGTTCACGCCGCCCGTCGAAGTGACGGAAGCCGCCGTCCCGGGCTCACCCGTGATCGTCTGCCCCACCGTGACGGTCGCGGGGCCCTGCGGACCCGTGGGACCCGTGGGGCCGGTCGCGCCGCGGATCACAACGGGGGCGCCGTTGCATCCCGAATTGTTGCCGCAAGTGCAGGGGCAATTCCCGCAGTTACAGCAGCGTCTGTACATATACATAGTTTTCCTCCGTTTCTCCCGATCGCTCGGGGAGTTGGGCGGAAACATACCGCCCTATTTCATCATATCCTGAAAGGAGAAAAGAGGTGACAGATGCTGATATCTCTCTGTATGATCGTGCGGAATGAAGAAAGGGTCCTTGCGCGCTGCCTCGAAAGCGTCAAGGGGCTCGCCGATGAGATCGTCATCGCGGACACGGGTTCGGCGGACGGGACAAAAGAGATCGCAAGACGGTACACGGACCGCGTATTTTCTCTTCCGTGGAAGGACGATTTCTCCTATGCGCGGAATGAAGTATTTTCGCGTGCCAACGGAGAGTATCTTTTATGGCTTGACGCCGACGACATTGCGGAAAGTACGGACTTTCCCGCCCTGCGCGCCTTTTTGGAAGCGGAAAAGCCCGACATGGTGTACTGCCCCTATCTTTCGGGGACGCTCTCCTATGAGCGGGAACGCTTTCTGCGGCGGGATATGGATTTCCGATTCGAGGGACGGGTGCACGAAGCCATTCCCCCGCGCGGAAGAAAAGCCCGCTACCCCTTTGTTGTGCGGCATCTGCCCGACAAAAAGGAATACGGCAGAAGGAATCTCGAAATCTATCTCAAATGGGCGGAAGAGGAGCCCCTCTCCCCGCGGGATCTCTTCTACTACGGAAGAGAGCTCTTCTATCACCGCCTCTATACGGAAGCCGCCGCCGTCCTCGGGAAGATGCTCGAAGGTAAAGGCTGGTATGTCAATAAGATCGCCGCGTGCGAGACCCTCTCCCGCTGCTATGAAGGAATGAACATGGAGACCGAAGCCCTGCAAGCGCTGCTGAGAAGTTTTCTGTACGGAGAACCCCGCGCCTTTGTACTCTGCCGCATCGGGGAGCTGTTTATAAAGCGAAAGCAATACGCGCAGGCGGCCTTTTGGTATGAAGCCGCCCTTTCGTGCAAAGATCACGCCGCCGAGGGGGACTTCGAAGAGCCCGCATGCCGCGATCTTACTCCCTGTTTACAACTCGTCGTCTGTTATTGGAGGCTCGGCGACAGGGAAACGGCGAAAAAATACCATGAAAAAGCGGAGGCTCTCGCCCCCGCGCATCCGTCTGTTCTGTTCAATCAAAAATTTTTCTCGGATCGGCCCGCTCCCTGAAACTCTCCCGAAAGAGTTCCGAGGGCAAATGGACGAATCGACGCATGATACTTCGGTCACAAGATCAAAAAACCGTGACATTTTTTGAATTTCTTCCCACTTCCGCACGGACAAAGTTCATTCCTCTCTATTTTCGGTCCATTTACGAACCGAAGTACGACATTTTTATCGTCGATGATACACTGCTTGATCTCCGAAGTTACCGCATCGAAACCCTCACGGCTGCAATCATTGTATGACCAAATAGTAAATTTGTCGTTCAGGCGTTGGAGTTTATTTACACTCATGGTAATCATGTTCGACAAATATCGCACATCAAATGTAGTCCCATCCTTTTTTACCGAAAAAAAGTAAAAAACAATGGGAAAATACACGAATTCGAAAGCGATCTTCTTCGGCTGCATTTCACAGCGATATTCGGCATATTTTCGATCCATTCCGAACGCCATATTAAACTCAAGCGGAAAACCAATATTTGAGATAATACGCTCCGCCAACCCTTGTAGATAAAGCTTCATTGATGGATCCATCTGAATTCCGTCATGATCAAGAATATCTGCTGATTCCCCAATTTCTGCTATCGGCACCATAAACCTGATATTCTCCAAAGTGACGCCATCCAACAGGAATTCTGAATGGAGATCGTCGGTTTCCTCGCAAAAAAAATGAGAAGGGTCAGGACTTTCGTCATCCTGTGAATCCTTGATTGCCTGATACCATCCTACTTTATCAATGCGATGATATTGCTCTGATTCGAGAACAATCAAAACCTCCATTCGATTCGGAGCGCAGCAGAACAAGGATGTAAAAGTATCACGAAGATTTGTGAGAGGGATCGCCCAAAGTGAATGGGAAAGTTTGTCTTCGGAAATTTCTTCAAGCGTATCTACAGATTGATATGTTAAAAAAATCATAATTTCCCCATTAGTAGTTTTTATTTCTATGAAAAAAAGAGAGTTTTCGTCTCACTCCCACTCAATGGTCGCGGGGGGCTTGGAAGTAATGTCGTAAACAACGCGGTTCGCATGCTTTACCTCGTTGGTAATACGGTTTGAGACCTGCTCCAATACCTCAAAGGGAATGCGCGCCCAGTCGGCAGTCATCGCGTCTACGCTCGTCACGGCGCGGAGGGCGATCACGTTCTCGTAGGTGCGGAAATCCCCCTGTACGCCCACCGTTTTGCTGTCCGTGAGGACGGCGAAATATTGCCAGATCTCCTTATTGAGCCCCGCCCGTGCGATCTCCTCGCGAAAGATCGCGTCCGCGTCGCGGACTGTTTCGAGTTTTTCCTCCGTCACCTCGCCCATAATGCGGATGGCGAGCGCGGGTCCCGGACATGGTTGCCTCCAAACGATCTCGTCGGACAGTCCGAGCTCCGTTCCCACCTGCCGCACTTCATCCTTGAAAAGATCGCGGAGAGGCTCGATGATTTCCTTGAAATCCACGACGGAAGGAAGCCCGCCCACGTTATGGTGCGATTTTATCACTGCGCTCTTTCCCTTGCCGCTCTCCACGACGTCGGAATAGATCGTCCCCTGCACCAAAAAATCCACCGCGCCGATCCTTTTCGCCTCTTTTTCAAAGACTTCGATAAAGAGTTTGCCGATGATCTTGCGCTTTTGTTCGGGATCGGCCACCCCTTTCAGGGCGTTCAAAAAGAGATCCTTTGCGTCCACCTTGATGAGGTTCATGCCGAGCCCGTCGCGGAACACGGACAAGACCTCTTCGGGCTCATTTTTGCGGTGAAGGCCGTGGTCCACAAACACGCAGGTCAGCCTGTCCCCCACCGCTCTGTATACAAGGGTCGCGGCGACGGCGGAATCCACCCCGCCCGACATGGCGCAGAGCACCTTGCCGCTGCCGACCTTTTGCTTGATTCTTTCCACCTCTTCCGAAACAAACCCCTTCACCGTCCAGTCCCCTCTCGCGCCGCAGACACGGTAGAGGAAATTCTTTAAGAGCAGGTTTCCGTAGACGGTATGCGCGACTTCGGGATGAAATTGCACGCCGTAGATCTTCTTTTCTTCATTTCCAAAGACCGCTTGAGGACAGCTCTGGGTGAAGGCGAGCGTTTCAAAGCCTTCGGGAAGCGTTTTTACGAGGTCGGTGTGGCTCATCCAGCAGACGCTCACGGGCGGCAAGCCTTCAAACAGCGGACTGCCCTTCGCCAAGGTGAACTCCCGCTTGCCGTATTCGCTCATATGCGCATGTTCCACCCTGCCGCCGAGGGTGTGGGCGATGAGCTGGCAACCGTAGCAAATGCCGAGCACGGGGATCCCGAGCTCTAAAATTTCTCTGCCGATCCGCGGAGAGGCTTCGTCATAGACGCTGTTCGGCCCGCCCGTGAAGATGATCCCGATCGGATCATACGCCTTGATCTCCTCGGCGGTCATTTCGAAGGGTTTCAAGTCGCAATAGACGCCGAGATCGCGGACGCGCCGCGCAATGAGTTGGTTGTACTGTCCCCCGAAATCAAGCACGAGGACTTTTTGATGTTGCATAATTTTCTCCGATATTAAAACCGCCACGCTTGGCACCCCCTTGAGGGGGAGCTGTCGCGCGCCCTTGCGCGACTGAGGGGGTGTCGTTCTAATTACGTCATGGTGCCCCGCACGCATTCTATTGCACTAAGCGCGGCACGAGCGGGCACCGCCCGCGAAGTAGCGTAGTTGAACCATCATAATGCGGTGATCCTTCGACAGAGCTCAGGATGACGTGATTTTATGACACCCCTTCCGTCACGGCAAGGACAGCCGTGACACCTTCCCCTCAAGGGGAAGGCAAGAGTCTGCCCTTCATTCCAAATTACGGCGCGTGGCGGGGTCTTCATGGCTCCTCCCAAGGAGGAGCTGTCACCGCAGGTGACTGAGGTGGGCACGCTTCTCAATTACTGCGCGAAGCAAAACCACGCTTTTGCGGCAGCGCACTCAAGTTGTCGAACCCCTTCGACTTAATGCCGTGTGAAACAGAACAGGGACGGCCGAATCGCTTTTTACAAGGCATACGCACTAACCCCTCGCTCGATTTGTTTTGCGCTTGCGCCTTGTCGGCGCAAGCGCAAAACAAATCGAGCGAAACTCATCCTACAATCACTTGCCTTAGGCGGAATTCACTTCCGCCGTGGGCGACTCAATTTGCCGAACCCTTTCGGCTTAATGTCCTTGCAGAGCGAATTTCGGGGTGACTTGATTGATGCACAGGGAAGGTTCGCTCGTTCATTTCTTTTCGATGCCCCGCGAGATTCTTCGGGAATTACTCTTCGGACTCCGTATAGCCCTTTCGGCTCAGAATGACGCGTGGGCGCGTCCGCGGGGCGAGCAAAGAAATGAACGAAAATATCGCGAAACTCAGCTCTGTACCGTATAATTCGGCGCCTCTTTGGAGATCGCGATGTCGTGCGGGTGGCTCTCGCGGAGCCCCGCGTTCGTGATGCGGATAAATTCGGAATTTGTCCGAAGCTCCTCGATCGTCCTCTTCCCGCAATAGCCCATGCCCGAGCGGATCCCGCCCGTGAGCTGATAGACGATCTCCGACACGCTTCCGCGGTAAGGGACTCTTCCCTCGACCCCCTCGGGGACAAATTTTTTGGTATTTTCCTGAAAATATCTGTCGTTCGAGCCCGCCGCCATGGCAGCCATGCTGCCCATTCCGCGGTAGACTTTGAAACTTCTGCCCTGATAGAGTTCGATCTCGCCGGGGCTTTCCATGGTGCCCGCGAGGAGAGAGCCGATCATCACCGCGCTTCCGCCCGCGGCGATCGCCTTCACGATGTCGCCCGAGTACTTGATGCCGCCGTCGGCGATGATGCGCTTGCCGAGTTTATCCGCCTGTTCGGCGCAGTCCATGACGGCGGTGAGCTGGGGCACGCCGATGCCCGCCACGACGCGCGTCGTGCAGATGGAGCCGGGGCC
>CANRIY010000108.1 GCA_947630775.1 uncultured Clostridia bacterium
TCCTGGCAGGCATGTCCCGAGACGTGGATCTTTTCAAGGCTCTCGTAGACGACGTTCGCGCCCCGCTTATAGAGATTATTGATGACGCGGTAGATCATCCGCTCGTTCCCCGGGATGGGGCTTGCGGAGATGATGATCGTATCGTTCGAGCCGATCGTCACTTTGTTGAATTCGCCGTCCGCCATGCGGGTGAGCGCGGACATGGGTTCCCCCTGCGAGCCCGTGGAGACGATGACGATCTCACGGTCAAAATAATTCTTGATCTTTTCGACATCGACGAGCACGCCCTCGGGAATGGAGATCTCGCCGATCTTGGAAGCCGCCTCGACGACGCCGAGCATGCTTCTTCCCGAAAGGGCGACCTTCCGCCTGAACTTCACGGCAATGTCGATGATCTGCTGCAAACGGTGCACGTTGGAGGCGAACGTCGCGATGATGATGCGCCTGTCGACATTCTCGGCAAAGAGGTGTTCGAGAGTCGTCCCGACGACCTTTTCGCTCATCGTGAAGCCCTGCCGTTCAATGTTGGTCGATTCGCCCAAATACAGCAGGACGCCCTTGTTGCCGTACCGCGAGATCTCTTCGAGGTCGATGGGCTTGCCCGCAACGGGGGTAAGGTCGATCTTGAAATCCCCGCTGTGGAAGATGATGCCGTAGGGCGTTTCCACGGCGAGCGCCAAGGCACCCGCGATGGAGTGGTTGACATTGACAAAATTGACGGTGAACGCCCCCGCCTTGACGGTGTCTTTGGGAGCGATGATGTGCTCCGTGACGTTGTTCAGCCTGTGTTCGCGGAGCTTATTATCGACAAGGGCGAGGGTCAGCTTGGTCCCATAGACGGGAATGCTCGGGATCTCCTTCAAAAGATAGGGAACGCCGCCGATATGGTCCTCGTGCCCGTGCGTCAGAAAGAGCCCGCGGATCTTCTGCCTGTTTTGGACGAGATATGTGATATCGGGGAACACGAGGTCGATCCCGGGCATCTCCTCGGTCGGGAAGATGATCCCCGCGTCGATGATGATGATATCGCTCCCGTATTCGAGAGCGGTCATGTTCTTGCCGATCTCCCCCACGCCGCCGAAAAAGAGCACCTTGACGGGCCGTTTACGCTTCTTTTTGGGCTCCGCGTTCTTCGTCTGTACGGGCGCGGGAACTGACTTTGAGAGGACGTTTTTGGCGGTCTTTTGGGGTTTCTTTGCCTTTATTTGCGCTTCTTTTTCCTTGCTTTGTTCGGGTTCGTGTTGGCGGACGGGGGCGAGCTTCGTGCCCTTTCCCTTTGCCTTGGAGCGCCTCTGCGGCTTGTATCCCGCCTCTTCCATGGCGGAACGGGTCTTCGTCTGTCCCGTGCTCTTCGACTGTTTTTCCGCCTGCTCGCGGTTGAACGCCTCGATCCCGTTCAGAATGGCGAGCTCGATGGCGTCCTTGCCTGTGTTTTTCTTTCCTTTCAAATGATACTCCTTGACCGATTACAAAGGAGAGCCGATAAATCAGCTCTCCTTTGTATCCATCGAATTTTTAATTTCTCAGAAATCCAAATCGGATTTATCGACGATCGCCGTCTTGATGAGTCCCTCGGCGAGAAGTTCTTCATCGCTGCGATAGAAGTACTGCGCCGCGTAATCGACATTCTCGCGTTCCTCTTTGACTGCGTTGTTCCGCTCCATGAGAAGATCGATAAGGCGGATCCCGCGCTTGACGGCAACTTTGCTCTTAATTTTGATCATCATCGGGGTGACTTCATACATCTTGGTGTCCCCCGCGAACTTCTGGTGATAGACGCTCTCGGGGAATTCGTCGGGATTGAGCGCAAGATACAGGCAGAGCGTCCTGCCGCGCATTCCGATCTTGACGAGAGAATCGTTCCCGATATAGAATCTGTCGTTCGTCCAGTTGATCTGCGATTTCACCTTCCCGTAAGAGAGGATCGCATTTTTGAGTTCGGAATAGTATTCCTTGATCTCCTCTTCGCTGCCGATGATCTTGGCAACGAAACTGCGCTTGTAGCGGATCATCTTCGTCTCGTCGTCTACGACGGGCACAACGGGCGCTACGGGTGCTGCCGCAGGGACGGTAACGACGACGGGTGCGGGAATATTGACCACGACGGGCGCCTGAACGGGCGCGGGTGCGGGGACGGGAGCGGGCGCTTCCGCGGCGGCAAGCTCCACCGTTTCATCGGCGACAACGGGTTCCGCGCTCACTTCACCTACGATGCGGTCGAGATCGACGGCGTCCGCACGGAGAAGTTCCGCAACGCGGGCAGCGATCTTTTCGATCGTCTCGTCGGTGAGGCTGACGGTTTCGATGTGTTCGGGAGCGGGCTCCGCAGTTTCGTCTGCGGGAGCTTCTCCTTCCTCCGCAACGGGTGCCTCTTCCGCATTCTCTCCCGCGGCGGGCGCAACGTTTTGGGGAAGCGCAGCGACGACTTTCTCCGCGATAAGATCGTAATCGGTATTGGGAAGAAGCAACGCGATCTTTGCCGCAAGATCCGCATAGTCGAAAAGATCTCTCTTTTCTTCAACGGGCTCTTCCGCAGGCGCTTCTTCGGGCACTTCCGCGGATTCTTCCGCCTGAGGCGCAGATTCGGCCGCATTTTCTTCGGTAACTTCCGCGGGCGCTTCTTCGGGATGCAGGATCGCGGCGATCTTTTCGGCGATCAGATCGTAATCGACCGCAGAGGCTTCCGCCTTCGCCTCGGCATTGTCCTCGACGACGGGCGCGAGATGCGCGGCGACCTTCTCCGCAAGGAGATCGTAGTCGATGAGCTCCTTCTCTTCGGCGGGAACTTCCTCTTCCGCAGGCGTTTCCGCAGGGACCTCGGCGGGCGTTTCCGCGGGGACCTCGGCAGGGACTTCCGCAGGTTCCGCCGCCTCTTCGGCCGCGGCCTTTGCCTCGGCTTCCTGCGCAAGCTGTTCGCCGAGCGCGGCGACCGCAGACTCGAGACCCGAGATACGCGTTTCCATCGCGGCGAGAAGACGCTCCTCCTGCTCTTTGAGCTCTTTGAGGATGGATTCGCTCATGTCGCTGCGTTCCTTCGCACCGGAATCGTAGATCGCACTATTCTGTTGGGCGAGATAGCCTACCTCGGCAACGGTTCTGTCGACGCCCTTCTTCACATCATCCGTCAATACCTCGTAAGCATACATTTGCTGTGCGGCATCGACCTGTACTTCCTTGATGATCGATTGGCGGACCTCTTCAAGTTTCGCCGTAAAGCCCTTGTAGATCCCCTCGAGAAGAAGAGAGATCCTATCCGAATTTTTTACGTCTTCCATGGTTACCTCGTCTGAATATGTATTTTGATAGATTTATGATATTACTGCCTTTTCTATTTTACACCAAATCGCAATAAATGTAAATATTTTTTTTGAAATTTTTCTGCAAAACGGCAAGTTTTTTTGCATTTTTCGCAGAAAATTCCCTTTCGCATCGTATGACTGTTATAATTTTTTGTGTTCGAGCTCCTTTCCCCGCATTTTTTCACGGCTGTAAACGATCCCCGCGACCAGACAGATCATCATCCAGTACACCCAAAGGAGAAAGACGACGAGGAAGGTGAGCGCGCCGTACAGCCGCTCCTTATTGCCGAAATGCAGATAGACGGAAAAAGCGGCGGAGGCGAGGAGCCACAGGACGGACGTATAAAAACTTCCCCTCGCCGTATCGAGGGGCTTACAGCGGTACGGGCAGACATAGGCGTTGAGCATCCATGCGCCGAAAAACCCCAAGGCGAGAAGGAGACCGTAAAAAGCGGGATAGGAGATCCATTTTGAAAGCAGGCGGGCGGCGACGCTCGCCGCAAAGAGCAAGATCCCCGCGGCGGCAAAAAAGGCGAGGACGGCGAAGGTCAGAAGGATCGCGGAAATGCGCACCTTCCAGCCGTGCTTGACGCGTTTATAGGCATAGATCATCTCCCCGCTTCTGCGCAGATGATAGAAAAACGCGGTGCTCGACCAGAGCGTCGTCGCGAGGAAGACGACACTCACCCCGCCGCCCGCGTAAACAGCATTCTCCCTGAGGACCCCGAGGAGCTCCCCTGCCCACCCGAAGAGCCCGCTGTTTTCGAGCGGGACCTCGAGCGCACGGTTCCCGAAGAGCAGCGTGAGCCAAAAGACAAAGGGCACCATGGAGAGAATGAGAAAGAAGGTGAGCGCGCCCGCGACCGTGGAATACCGGTGGGCGGCAAGGGTACGGTAAGCGTCCGCGGCTCTTTTTACCGTCCTTCTGAAAGCTCCCATGCAGACAGTATGTGCAGCCCTGCATTTTCTATTTTATAGACAATTCTTCTGTGATTTTTCGGACACGACAAAAAGCACGGACGAGCCGTGCTCTTTATCGTGTGCTTTTTGAACTTACTTGAGGATCTTGGAGACCGCGCCGGAGCCGACCGTTCTGCCGCCTTCACGGATAGCGAAACGGAGACCTTCTTCGATGGCGACGGGCTTGATGAGCTCGACCGTCATGGTGACGTGGTCGCCGGGCATGACCATCTCAACGCCCTCGGGGAGCTCGATGGAACCCGTAACGTCCGTCGTTCTGATGAAGAACTGGGGACGATAGTGATTGAAGAATGCGGTGTGACGGCCGCCCTCTTCCTTGGTCAGGACGTAGACCTGAGCCTCAAATTTCGTCGCGGTGGGAACGGTGCCGGGCTTGGCAATGACCTGCCCCTTCTCGATCCCCGTACGCTCGATACCGCGGAGAAGAGCACCGACGTTATCGCCCGCCATAGCTTCGTCGAGCTGTTTGTGGAACATCTCGAGACCGGTGATGACGGTGGACTTGGGTTTCTCGATGAGACCGACGATTTCGGCGGGATCGCCGACTTTCGCAACGCCTCTCTCAACACGGCCCGTAGCAACGGTGCCGCGACCGGAGATCGTGAAGACATCCTCGACGGGAAGAAGGAAAGGCTTCTGGTCGTCACGGGCAGGCGTAGGAATGTAGCTGTCGACTGCATCCATGAGCTCGAGGATGCACTGGCACTCGGGAGCTGCGAGGATCTCGGCATCGGAGCAACCGCTCGTGGCCTTTTCGAGAGCCTTGAGCGCGGAACCCTTGATGATCGGGATGTCGTCACCGGGGAAATCGTAGCTCGAAAGGAGCTCTCTGATCTCCATCTCGACGAGGTCCAAAAGTTCGGGGTCGTCCATCTGGTCGACCTTGTTCAGGAAGACGATGATATAAGGGACGCCGACCTGACGGGCGAGCAGGATGTGCTCACGGGTCTGGGGCATGGGACCGTCCGTCGCAGCAACGACGAGGATCGCGCCGTCCATCTGCGCGGCGCCGGTGATCATGTTCTTGACATAGTCCGCGTGGCCGGGGCAGTCGACGTGCGCATAGTGGCGCTTGTCCGTCTCGTACTCAACGTGGGCGGTGTTGATCGTGATACCGCGTGCTTTCTCTTCGGGTGCCTTATCGATCTCGTCGTAACGCATCTTCTGAGCCTGACCTTTGCATGCCATAACCATGGTGATAGCTGCGGTCA
>CANRIY010000109.1 GCA_947630775.1 uncultured Clostridia bacterium
CTGCCGCCGCAACGGGTAGGGGGGTGGGCAACGGTTCTCAATTCGTTCGCCTTATTCTTGCCCACCCCTTGAGGGGTGGGTGCCCCCGAAGGGGGGCGGAAGGGGTGTCATACGATTGAGAACATCAACCCCCACCACCGCCTTGCGGCGGAGCCGCCCCCTTCAAAGGGGGCAGCTATGCCCCTCACCCGTCCCTGCGGGACACCCTCTCCCCGAAGGGGCGAGGGCAAGTAAAGGGTGACGTGATTGGGAACGACACCCCCTCAGTCGCGCAAGGGCGGCGCGACAGCTCCAGCACAAGGCACGCCCTTCGGGTGCCCTCGAGGGGGAGCCGAGGCGAGCCGCGCCGAAGAAAATGCATAAAACTTTTTACCTTGCGCACATTGTGCGTAAGGAGGAATTTATGAAGAAGTTTTTGGCAATCGGCGCGGTGGCGCTCGCACTCACTGCGGCAGTCACGGCGGGCACGGTGGCATACACAGTCTCCGCTTCGCCTACCGCCGATACGGCGCTTGAGCTTGCCGCGTCCGCCGCCGTTCTCCGTCAGGGGAGCAGGGGCGGCGAAGTAAAGGAAGTCCAGCGCAGATTGAAACAATGGGGCTATTATTCGGGCGCGGTGGACGGGATCTTCGGCGCGGGTACCCGTAAGGCGGTCATCGCCTTTCAAAAGAAGAACGGTCTTACGGCGGACGGCGTCGTCGGGAAAGCTACCTACCGTGCGCTCGGCATGAACGGGAGTTACAACGCCCTCGACGGAAATTCGGGCAGTTCGGGAAGCTCCTCGGGCGGCTCTTCGTCGGGAAGCTCCTCTTACACCTCGTCCGATCTGTATGTGCTCGCAAAGTGCATCTATGCGGAGGGCAGGGGAGAGAGCTACACCGGGCAGGTTGCCATCGGCGCCGTCATCATGAACCGCGTCAAGAGCCCGTCCTTCCCCAATACGGTCGCTGGCGTCGTCTACCAGAGCGGTGCGTTTACGGCGGTCACGGACGGACAGATCAATCTGGAACCCGATCAGACGGCATACAACGCCGCGCGCGACGCGATGAACGGCTGGGATCCGACGAACGGATGCATTTATTACTACAATCCCGCCGTTGCGACGAGCTCGTGGATCTTCAGCCGTCCCACGGTGACAGTCATCGGCAAGCATGTCTTTGCCAAATAAAATAAGGAGAGATTATGGAGAAGAAAATCGGTAAAAACGTATCGAGCGGCGCGGAAAAGGTAGAGCGCGTAGAAGAATATACGGCGGAATCCGTCAACGAACCGGTGAAGACTTCCGCAAAGAAAAAGACGGCTGTCAAAAAGACGGCAACTGCCGCGAAAAAGACGGCGCCCAAAAAATCGGCGCCCGAGAAGCCTTCCGTAAAGCGCACCGCGCTCGAAAAGGCGGAGAAGAAGGAAAAGGCGGCGGCGGAGAAACGCCTCGAAAAGGCGAAGAAGAAGGAAGCCGCCAAGGAAGAGAAAAAGGCCGAGAAGATCGCCTTAAAGCAGAAAAAGCTCGAAAAGAAAGCGGAGATCAAGCAGAAAAAGCTCGACAAGAAGGCGGCTCTCGCCGAGAAAAAGGCGGACCGCAAGCAGAAGCGCCTCGATAAGAAGGCGGCCCTGCGCGAAAAAAGAGTCGAGAAAAAGGCAGAACGCGCCGCCCGCCGCGAACTTCTCAAAAACGAAACGAAAGCGGAGAGACAGAAGCGCATCGAGCGGGAAAAGCGGGAACGCGTCGCGCTCAAACGGCAAAAGGCCGCCGCACGCGACAAGGCGCGCGAGGAAAAGATCAAGTCGCGCAGGGCCGCGCATGCGAGAAAGGCGCAGGATAAAAAGCACAGGCGCGAACAGAAGACCGAGCGCAAGGAAAACCGCCGCGGGTTCGGCGGTTGGCTCGCAGCCGTCATCTCTCTCGGCGTTGCGACGCTGGTGCTCGGCACGATCGTCACGGCGGGCGCCTTCCGCATGAACGACATCACCCTGCAACAGGAGACGGGTGCACGGGCGACCCTCTACGAGCTCGTTTCCGTCTCCGAGGACATGGACAACCAGCTCTCCAAGCTGCGCGTCTCCTCGGGCGTGGACGAGCAGAGGCAGCTCCTCACGAGCATTCTCGTAGACAGCGCGCTCCTCGAGAGCGGGCTCGAACGCATGCCCGTGGACGGGGCGACGAGCACGGATATTTCGGGATTTGTCAACAGAACGAACAGTTTTGCGAAGAGCATGCTCTCCCGCCTCGCGCAGGGCAAGACGCTGACGGCGGCGGAAAAAGAGAAGATCGCGGCGCTCTATGCGATCAACTCCAAGCTCAGCGGCGAACTCAATCACCTCGCGACCCATATGACTTCGAACGACATCATGAACTTCATCGCGGGGAAAGAGGGTACCATGTCCGAAAGCTTCGGTTCGATCGGCGGCGGGATCCATGAAAAAGCGGAGGAAATTTCCGACGCACCCTTCGCAAATGAGGGCAACATCGGCGAAAACAGGCTCACATCCCTTCCCGAAATCACCCAAGCGGAGGCGGAAGAAAAGGCGAAAGAGTACTTTTCCGCATACCATGTCGCGGAGGTGCGCTTCACGGGCGAGACTGCGTCGCAGGAAATGGCGTGCTACAACTTCGCCCTGACCGATGAAAACGGCACCGAGATCTTTGCGGAGATCACCAAAAACGGCGGCAAACTCGCCTTCTTCGACACCTACGAACCCTGCACCGAGAAGAATTTCTCCCTGCCCGCCTGCGACAACCTTGCGAAGGAGTTTTTGGCGGGGCTCGGCATCGAAAACGTCGAGGCGGTGTGGCTCTCCGACGCGGGCATGGTCGCCAATCTCACCTATGTGACGACCGAAAACGGCGTCCGCGTGTATCCCGAGATCATCCGCGTGCGCGTCTGCGAGTCCAAGGGCAGAGTCATCGGCATCGACGCGCGGGGGTATCTCCTCAACAATGAGACGCATGCAAAGAAGGCGGCGCTTTCCGAGGAGGAGGCAAGGGGTCTCCTTTCCGGCGAGCTCGACGTTACCGCTGTGAATCTTGCGATCATTCCCGTCGGCGGCGAGAACACGCTGTGCTACGAGTTCGCCTGCAACATGGGGGAAGAACAGTTCATCGTCTATCTCGACGCGGATACAGGCGCGGAAGTCCAGCTCTTCCGCGTGAGGCAAAGCGCAACGGGAAGCTATCTCGAATGATTTTTGCAAAAAGAAAAGCCGCACGGGCGATCCCGTGCGGCTTTTGCCGACCGCTCAAACGCGGCTGTATCCGTAAGAATTGACGAGCGCGTCGACCTTCCTCCCGCTGCGGCAGAGCGGACAGTCGCTCGCGCGGTAGGAGCTGTAATCGGGCAGATCTTCCGCGCCGATGAGCCGCACGACGGGCACGCCGGGGATCTCGAACTTTCCGCCGAACACCGTCGCCACCCCCGCGACTTCCCCGCCGTAGTAGCGGATCCCGCGGACGGCGCTCATCGCGGTCATCCCCGTCGTCGCCGTTGCGGTGAGCAGAAGCACGTGGCGGAAGCGCACATAGGGCAGCATATTGTCGCGCAAAATGAGCTTTTCGTCGGCGGTGATCTCAGGGGAGATGACGGCGATCTCCTGATTCATGTTGAGGCCCGAGCCCGACGCGAGCTCCTCCGCGATGAACGCGCCGACCATTTTCGTGCGTTCCAATGTGATGATCGTATCGACGGTGACGTTCGTAAAGCTCTCCGCAAACAGTTTTGCGGCGGCCTTTGCGGCGTTCATCTCCGTCTTGACGCGGGTCATGTCGATGCAATAATTGACGTGGGAGTGCTGGGTCGCAAAATGCCCGGGAATGGCACGGACGCTGATCTTCCCGTTGCGCTTTGCAAACAATTCGAATGCTCTTGATTCCATGGGAGAACTCCTTCTCTCGATCTCATCTCCTATTTTAATACAATTTCTTCCGATTGTAAATACCGCCGAAAAAAATTTTTCCGTAAAAAACCCGCTTTTTTTGTAAAATGCGTTTGATTTTCCCGAAATCGCCTTATATATAGGTGAAAATCAGGCGGTAGGATATGAAGAAAACACACGAGACACAGGAAAAGAAGGCTCCCTCCGCTCAGCCCGAGGTCCACGGGGAGCAGGCGGAACAGCCGGAACAGCCGGAGAGCGCATCGCCCGCGGAGGATAAAAACCCCCTTGCGGCGGAGATCGAACAGGCGCGCGCCGAGGCGGAGGATCTCAAGCGGAAATGGTACGCGGTGACGGCGGAGTATGAAAATTACCGCAAACGCACCGCTTCCCAGAGCGCACAGCGGTACTGCGAGGGCAGGGCGGACGTCGTTTCGAAGCTCTTCCCCATTGCGGACAATCTCGAGCGGGCGCTCGCGGCATGTACGGACGAGGGCACGAAGAAGGGGATCCAAATGGTGAAAGCGGCGTTCGATAAGATCTTGGAAGAGGAAAAGATCGTCGTGATCGACCCCGTCGGGCAGCCCTTCGACGCAGAAAAGCACGAGGCGATCATGGCGGCCGATCCCGCCGAGGGCGAAGAAAGCGGCACCGTAAAGCAGGTCTATCTGAAAGGATACGAGCAAAACGGCAAGGTGCTCCGCTTCGCACAGGTGATCGTAGTGAAGTAAGCTCGGCTCCCCTCGTAGGGGAGCTGTCACCGCAGGTGACTGAGGGGTTTCCGAAAAACCCTATCCCCCGCTACGCGGGTACTTCCCCTAAGAGGGGAAGCAAGAGGAGGGGGCCCGCGGGTACTTCCCCTAAGAGGGGAAGCAAGGTTACCCTCTCGTCCCCCCCAATCAAATAAAATCAGAAAAAATCAAGGAGAATATAAAAATGGCAAAAGTCATCGGTATCGATTTGGGTACGACAAATTCATGTGTTGCAGTGATGGAAGGCGGCGAGCCCGTCGTCATCGCGAATGCGGAAGGGTCGAGGACGACCCCCTCCGTCGTGGCGTTCCAGAAGGACGGTTCCCGTGTCGTCGGGCAGGTCGCGAAGCGTCAGGCTGTCGCCAATCCCGACAAGACGGTCATCTCCATCAAGCGCAAGATGGGCTCCGACTATAAGGTCGCCATCGACGAAAAGAGCTACTCCCCGCAGGAGATCTCCGCAATGATCCTTTCGAAGCTCAAGGCGGACGCGGAGGCATATCTCGGCTCCAAGGTGACGGACGCCGTCATCACCTGCCCCGCTTATTTTACCGATTCGCAGCGGCAGGCGACCAAGGACGCGGGCAAGATCGCGGGGCTCAACGTGCTCCGTATCATCAACGAGCCCACGGCGGCGGCGCTTTCTTACGGGCTCGACAAGGAAAAAGAAAACAGCAAGGTCATGATCTACGACCTCGGCGGCGGCACCTTCGATGTCTCCATTTTGGAGATCTCGGACGGCGTGTTCGAAGTGCTCGCGACGAACGGCAACAACATGCTCGGCGGCGACGACTTCGATAAGCGCCTCATGGA
>CANRIY010000110.1 GCA_947630775.1 uncultured Clostridia bacterium
GAATTCACTTCCGCCGTGGGCGACTCAATTTGCCGAACCCCTTCGGCTTAATGTCCTATGAAACAGAAAAGGGACGGCCGAATCGTAATTGCAAGGCAGAAGTTTTAACCCCTCGCTCGCATTTATTTGCGATGCCCCGCGAGATTCTTCGACAAGCTACTTCGCGCCAAGGACGGCGCTCGTGCCGCGCTTAGTGTAATAAGAATGCGCACGGGGCAGAATGACGCGCGAGGCGCGTCCGCGGGGCGCCTTGTGCAAAGCGAGCGGGGCGAGCAAAGAAATGAACGAAACTATCGAGCGAAACTACTCCGTCTCTCCGTATCCCAATTCTTTCAATAGACCCGCGCGGTCGCGCCAGTCCTCGCGGACCTTGACGTAGACCGTCAAAAACACTTTCGCGCCGAGGAATTTCTCCATATCCTGCCGCGCAAAGGAAGCGACCTCTTTGAGCGCCTTCCCCTGCTTGCCGATCAGGATCGCCTTATGGTTGCGCTTTTCGCATACGATATCGAGATCGATCGCATAGGCGCCGTTTTCTCTCTTTTCAAAGGTATTGACGACGACCGCAACGCCGTGCGGGATCTCCTTCTCGTACTTGAGCAAAATCTTCTCGCGCATGAGCTCGGAGATCATGAATTTTTCGCTTCTGTCCGAGACGACGTCGTCGGGGAACAGCTTGTCCCCCTCGGGAAGGAGCGCCGCGATCTCCCGCTCCAAGAGCGCGATATTCCGCCCCTTTCTGGCGGAGACGGGAATGACGTCCGTCTCGATCCCCGCCTCATAGAGGATCTTCGCGTCCCGCGGGATGTTTTCCTTGGGCATGATGTCCGTCTTGGTATAGGCGATGAGCATGGGAAGCCCGAGCGCGGCATATTTCTTCATGAGGGAAAGATCTTCCTCCGAGACGCCCGCATGCCCGTCGTGGACGAACAGAATGACGTCCACCTCTTTGGAAGTATTCTCCGTCGCCCGCATCATGCGGTCGGTGAGTTCGTTTCTGTGGCGGTAGATCCCGGGCGTGTCCACAAAGACGATCTGGTGCTCCTCCCGTGTGAGGACGCCCATGATCCTGTCCCGCGTGGTCTGCGGTTTGGGAGAGACGATGGCGACTTTCTCCCCCACCATGACGTTGACGAGGGTGCTCTTCCCCGCGTTCGCTCTGCCGATGACGGCAACCGTTCCGCTCCTCATGCTTCTCTCCCCAAATCGAGTTTTTCCATGATCTCTTCTTCGCGTAAACGCATCACGCGCTTGTCTTCTTCCGTCATATGGTCGTAGCCGAGGCAGTGCAGCGCGCCGTGGACGATGAGATACCCCATCTCCCGCGCAAAGGAATGTCCGTACTCTTCCGCCTGCTCCGCCGCCCGCTTTTTACAGACGGCGACGCTCCCGAGATACAGCCTCGCGCCCTTTTGCACCCATTCGCCCTTCCGCATCCCCATCACGGGTTCCACGCAATCGGCGTGCTCGGCGGCGCGGATGGGCTCCCCCGCCCTGTAATCGGAAGCGGGGAAGGAGAGCACGTCGGTCACGGCGTCCACCCCGCGACTTTCCGCATTGAGGGCACGGATCTCCTCTTCGGAGACGACCGAGAGCTCCAACACGAGGGGCATGTCCGCGTCAAAGACTTCGGAAACCGCCTGTGCGAGCTTTTTCCGCTGCGCCGCGGGAAGCCCGCCCTCAATCATGAGTTTCGTCATCTTTCTCCTCCTGCACGGACTCTCCGCCGCGGTTGAAGCGGATGGACGGGTACTCCACGCGGTGATGATGCACGCTCGAGAGTGCGTCCACGAGCGTCTGTTTGATGGTCGTCAGATCCCGCATCGTGATGTCGCAATCCGCAAACTGCCCGAGGTCCATTCTCTCCTCGATGATACTGCGGACCGTCTTTTCGACCTTATCGGGGGAGTGATCGGGAAGCGCGCGCGTCGCCGCCTCCGCACCGTCCGCGATCATGACGATCGCCGCGATCCTCGTCTGCGGCGTGGGACCGAAATAGGAATAATCACGGATATTCGCGTCGCCGCCCGAGATCCTGAGCGCCTTTTCATAGAAGAATTTGATGGGCAGCGTGCCGTGATGCTGGAGCGCGACGTCGGCGATCTGCTTGGGCAGATGGTTCGCCTGCAAGAGATCGTAGCCGTCCTTGGCGTGCGAGCGGATGATGTCCGCCGAGAGTTCGGGGGTGAGTGCGTTGGGGAGATTGTACCCCGTCTGGTTCTCGGTGAAGCAATCGGGCTGTTTGAGCTTGCCGACGTCGTGATAGTAGGCGGCGGCACGGGCGAGTTCGGCGTTCTCCCCGATCGCAACGGCACAGGCCTCCGAGAGCTGTGCGACGATGAGGGAGTGGTTGAAAGTCCCGGGCGCGTCCGTTTTGAGGCGGGCGAGAAGGGGCGCGTTGGTGCTCGTGAGTTCCCTCAGGCGGAAGAGCGTCAAGCGGTTGAAGACGACTTCGAAAATGGGCATGAGCGCGAGCGCGAGCACGGCGGAGATGATACTGCCGAGCATTCTGTAACCGATATTGGCAAGATAGAGCCCCCAGTCTGACTGGATCACGGAGAGATTGAGCAGGGCGACAACGAGGCTGGTGGGAAGGGCGAGGATGACGCCCGTAAAGATGAGCCCCGCACGCGTCTTGACGCTCCC
The DNA here is from genome assembly GCA_947630775.1 of uncultured Clostridia bacterium. Taxonomy (GTDB): domain Bacteria; phylum Bacillota; class Clostridia; order Christensenellales; family Borkfalkiaceae; genus Gallimonas. The sequence goes on from CANRIY010000110.1 coordinate 2,647, forward strand.
CGCAAAGAAGACTGCGAGCGTTCCGCTGACGAACCCGAGCATGAGGGTGGAATAGACTTCTTCGACGAGACGGCCCGTATCGTAAGCGTTCGTATAGACGTCGATGACGAAGATCAGGAAGGTGAAGATGAAGTTCAAAAAGATCGCATGCCTTCTGTTGAGCAAAAAGAGCGTCAGGAGCGCGAAGAGCGCAAAGGGACGGGTGTAGTTATTGATGAATCTCCCGAACAGATAGCATATGATCGTACTCACGATGAGCAGGGAAAAGATGAGGAGCGTGTTCCGCGTCTTTACAAGCATCTCCCTGTCCTCGAAGAAGAAATAGAAGAAGATGATGACGACGAGGAAAAAGACGCTCACCGTCACGAGGAGCACCTCGGAGATATGGTCGATGAAATACTGCGTCCATGCCGACGGGTCGTTCACGATGAGCATGACGAATATCACGGCAAGCAAAAACAAAAAGCACAGCACATAGACGCATACGCTCATTGCCATCCGCCGTTTGACGCGCGTTTCGGTATCACGCTTCATGATCTTTCCTCCCTCTTCCGTTTATTCTCCTGCGCCTCGTAGGCGCGCACGATCTTCATGACAAGGGGATGCCGCACGACGTCCTTTTCCGTGAGGCGGCATACGGCGATGTCCTCGACCCCTTTCAGGATGGTCACCGCCTGCCTGAGCCCGCTCGTCTTGCCCTCGGGAAGGTCGGTCTGCGTGAGGTCGCCCGTGACGACCATCTTGCTTCCCTCCCCGAGGCGGGTCAGAAACATCTTCATCTGCTCCCGCGTCGCGTTCTGCGCCTCGTCAAGAATGACAAAGGCGTTCGAGAGCGTTCTCCCCCGCATATAGGCGAGCGGGGCGACCTCGATCGCACCCTTTTCCATGAGTTTTTGGTAAGTTTCGAGCCCGAACATCTCTTGCAGGGCATCGTAGAGGGGGCGGAGATATGGATCGACCTTGGTCTGGAGATCCCCCGGCAAAAATCCCAGTTTTTCGCCCGCTTCCACGGCGGGGCGGGTCAGGATGATCTTTTCGGCCTGCTTCCCCTTGAAAGCGGCGACCGCAAGGCATACGGCGAGATAGGTCTTGCCCGTTCCCGCGGGGCCTATGCCGAAGGTGACCGTATTCTTCTTGATGGCGTCGGCGTAATTCTTCTGCCCCACCGTCTTGCACTTGACGGGTTTGCCGCGCGAAGAGATCGCGATCACACCCTGCATGACGCTCTCAATATCCGAGGCATGTCCTTCCCGCGCCAGTTCGATGCAATACATGAGACTGCCTTTCTCGATCCTCTCGCCCGCGTCCACCGTCGAAAGCAAGCTCCTTATGACCTCTGCGCCGATGTCCGCCTCGTCCCCCTCGAAGCGGATGCTTGTCCCTTCGACATGAAAGACGAGACCGAGCTCCCGCGCGATGACCGTAACGTTTTCGTCAAAGACGCCGAGCACCTCGCTGAGCCGCGAAAGGTTTCCCGTATCCACTGTGGCGATCTTACCCAAAATTCCTCCTCAGCCGAAGTTCAGGCTTGCCTCGGCGTGGCCCGTTCCTTCGACCCGCCAGCCCTTCTCCGTTTTTGCCGTATGTATTCCTTCGATTTGCCCGAAGTCGAGCTCCGCCTGCAACTTTGCCGCCTCTTCCCCGAGCTCGTATTCCGCCGAGACGGGGAATGCGATCCGCACAAAGGCGACGACCGTGCTCTCGAGCTTCTTTTCGTCCTCGCCCGCGAGCGCGTACGGCTCCACGAGCGTCTGCCCCCGCTCCACACTGTCCCCGAGTTTGACGAGGGGGGTGCCGCGGAGCACGACGAGCTCTTCCACAACGCCCGATGCAGGCGAGAGAAGGGGCTCCCTTTTGAGGGGAGAGAGCTCTTCGCCCACTTCGACGCAGACGGTGAGGACGCCGCCCTCCCCTTTTACCGTACAAAAGTGTACGCGGGGAAGGGCGAGGATGCGCGCCGCCACGGCGCTTCCCTCGGGCATGTCCGAAAACAGCCCCACGCCTTCCTCGGCAAGGATCGCCCTGATCTCGGGTTCGAGATAGGCGCCGCTCCCCGTGACGCTGACGCGCAGCACTCTCCCTTGCAGGAACAAAATGCCGCACAGCGCAACGAGGGTGCCCGCAAAGAGCCCCGCCGCCCGCAGGCAGGATGTAAGCAGCTTCATCGCCCCCGCAGGGCGGGATTTTTTTATATTATAACACGAGCTGTTCAAAATTGCAAAAGCTTTTTTGCGGTCATTTGCGTTTACGGCAAGAATCAGCCCGTTTTTTTGGGTGCGGCGGGCGGAAAGTACCTCGATCCCCGCTTTGGAGAGGCGGTCGACGGCGCGATAGACGGAAAGTCCTTCGAGATAAAATTCATATGCGCGCATGTCACTCCCCCCGTTCCACCTTGGAGATATCCCCGCGCACGACAACGTCGCCGCGGAAGCACTTGCCGAGGGAGAGCTCCTTCCCCTCCACGGAAAGAGAGCCCTTCTTCCCCGCCAGAACGACGCGCTCGGGCGTAAATTCGAGGAGCCGCCTGACATTCTGGAAATATCCGCCCCTGCCGTCGAGCACGGTGTACTGCACGCGGTCTGAGGAGATCTCCCCGGGGATCGCGCCGAGGATCGCCTGAAACAGATTCATATGTGCTTATTGTATGCTTTTCCGCACCGTTTTACTACTTGCGCGCCGAGCGTC
>CANRIY010000111.1 GCA_947630775.1 uncultured Clostridia bacterium
TGGGGTGCATGGCTATGATCATATTTGGTTGGGAGATGCTGAAAAAAAGGACATGGAGCGTGATGTTGACCTTGCCGCCTTTCTCCGTAATGACGAGTGCGGGTTGGTCCTGCGCCGTCCAATCGTTTTCGGTGAGCGCCGTCTTATCGGCGTCACTTGCAAACTCGGCAAAGAAGCTGTCCGCATACGCGGGACTGACATAATAGGTTGCGTCCCCCCCCGCGATCGTGCGGACTGCTCTGCGGGAAGAAGTTACAGGGGCAACAACGGTCGTATCGGTGAGTTCGAGGATATAGCCTTCCGCTTTCCCGAACCACTGGAGGGTGTAGGTTTTTTCGCTTTCCGTGGTAAGGGTGTAGACGACTTCGCCGCCCGCGCCCTCTGTGACGATACTTTTGACGGCTTCGCCGTTGACGGTCATGGTGTTCGCGCCGATCTCGATAACGTTATCCGCGCCCTCCGTAGCTTTCCATGTACCCTGCACGGGTGCGCCGTCCGAGCCGTCCTCGCCGCCCTGCGTCGGGAAATCGACTTTCAGATCATAGGTCGTTTCGACCTTGATGACGATGTCTTGATCGGCGACGGTGACGCTGTATTTGCCTTCCGTAAGAGTCACTTCTACGTCGTTTGCGGTGACTTTCGTAACAATGTAGCCCTCATGCGCCGTAACCGTGAATTTGACTTCGGTTTGGGGATCGTAGTAGGCTTTTTCGTCATCGAACTCGACGGTTGCGTCCGCGCTGGAATCATCCGCGACCGTCACTTTGTAGAGCTTGACAGTTTCGATTGTGATCGTGGTTTCGCCCGTGAGAACGTGAGAGTACTTGCCGTCGGCGAGATCAAGGACAGTATCGTTTGCCTTAACGGCCGTTACTTTGTAACCTTCGTGCGCGGTGACGGTGAACTCATACACATTGCCTACGGTGAAATAGTCGTTGTTGTAATCGCCATGCGACAAAACTTCGACGTCAACGTTTTCATTCTCTTCTACGGTGACGGTGAAGATCTTTTCGAAGGTGATCACAATCTCGAGTTTCTGACCTGCGCGGACGGTATCTTTGAAATGCTCTGTTATGGTTTCGGTCTTGGCCTGATAGACGCCCGTTGACGGATTAGATGTGCCTTCATTACCTGATGCTGCGTTCTTTGTATGGATATAGTACTTTACAATCGCCCGATAGCCTTTGGGAACGGTGATCGTGATGTCGAACTCGTCGCCCTCGGTCAGCGTGCCTGCTTCTTCAAGAATGCCCCAATTAACGCTGGCGCCTTCGGGAGTGCCCGTCACTTTTTTCTCAGCAGCGGGAAGCTGTGCAGACCACTTCCCTACGATGACAAGATCTTTGCGGACATTCTCGACTACGGCTTCTGCTTCATACTTTTCGCCGTTGACAATCCAAGCGAATGTGTATGTATAGTTCTGGTTCAAACCGGTTGTTGCACCGTATTGCGGTTCGGGCTGAACGGGAAGCGTGTAGCTCTCGCTGTTCGTGACGGGATCCTTCGCCTCGCCGTCGACCGTGACGGTATGGGTGTAGAGCTCGTAAGAGACGCTTACGCTACCGCCCTTGCCTGTGGTCATCTCCTTTGTCCATGTCTCGGCGTCTTCGATGGCGGGGGTGGAGAGGGTCTCACCAATGGTCATGCTGTGCGTGACGGGTGCGGTATACACTGCCTTCAAAGACGTACCGACATCGAGCGTATAGGTCTTTTCGCTGCTTTCGGTGAGCGTTTCGAGCTCTTTGACCTGCTCTCCGCTTTCCGTATTCACAATGGTGAGGACGACGGAAGCGTTCTCCACGCCGTCGATCCCTGCGACGTTTACGGAAATTTCGTAAATCGCGACATACTCCACCGTGACGACGGTGTTTTCGCTCGCAAGGTGGACCGTATAGCTTGCAACGACAGAATCGAACGCCGTATCTTCTAAGGTCTCCCCGTTGCTCACTACGGTAACTTTGGAGATCCTGTAACCTTGGTTGGCTGTGATGATGAGCGTGACATCCACGTCTTCCTGATACCAAGGTTCGACTTCCTCAGTGTTGTCGCCGTCAAGAAGACGCTTGACCTCACCGCCCTCCTCGGGAGTTTTGTGGGTCTCAACCGAGTAAGAATGCAGGACGGTAACAGTGATCTTGACGTCCGCCGTGACCGTATGCGTCCAAATGTAATTGCCTTCGTCGTCCGCCTTGATGTCCTCGGGTTCGCCGCCGTCCAAAGCGACAAACACGAGGCAGTGAGAGGCGATGTCCGTTGCGGTGATCGTAAGGATCTGACCTTCGTAGTAGCCATCTGCGTCGAAAGGCTCGGTGACTTTGATCGTCGCGTCGTCGCCCGTCCGATCGTCGACTGTGACGTAGTAACGGGTCAGGGTCTTATATACAATATAAATTGTCGTGTCGGCGTCCAAGGTGAAGGTGTAGGTGTAAGCGCCATCTACATTGCCGAGCTTGACTCTCTTGTTGTTGACTTCGATTCTGTCGACCGTGTTGCCCTCTTTGGGGGTAACGGTGAGGGTGAGCTCGGTGCCGTGGTCATAGGTGTTGCCCGCGACGGCTTCGCCTTCGGCAGGCGCAAGTTTCGCCTCACCCATGGAACCGTTGCTGGACAGAATTGTGACGGTGTGCTGTTCGACAGGGAGTAGTTCCGCAGCCGCTGTGATGGTGACGTCTGCGGTCACGGTGACGGTGTAAACGCCGCCGACGGCTTTCACTTCGGTCTCGCCGACCTTGACGGTGACGGAGCTGAGCTGATAACCTTCCGCCGCGGAAACGGTGATGTGGAGCACCGTGCCCTCTTTATAAGAGGCTTGCTCGTCTTCCTGAATGGAGACTACGACGTGGCTGTCGGCGTCGGGAGCGGTCACCGTGTATTGCCCGTAGTAGACGACTTTGATTACCGTATCGGCCTTGACGGTGATCGTCGCTTCGCCTCCCTCATCGAGGGGGGTGAGGGCGCCGTTCACATAGACCGCCTTGATCTCGTCTTCCCCGGGGGTGACTTTGAGGGTATAAACCGTGCCGCCCTTGACGTTTGTGATGGGATCCGTGCATTCATTGCCGTCGAGCGTTACGGTAGCATCGCCGCCGTTCGTAACGCTGACCGTGTAGACTTTCACAAATCTCGCAACGACGTACATTCTGCCGTCCACGGTGACGGTGTATTCGCCGTTCTCGTCGGGCGTGGCTACTTCACCGTTGATCTTGACGTAATCGATCCCGTAGCCTTCCTTGGGCGTGACGGTGACTTTGACCTCTTCGTTCGGGGCATACTTGCCGTCTTCTGCCGCGGCAGGAGCGGGCGTGATCGTGCCCTCGCCTGCGAGAACGGTGGTCGAAATGGTATACTTATAATTGTAGTCAACGGAGACCGTCGTGTCCTCACCGGCGGTGAACGTATAGCTGTCGCCGTCGAGCGGGACTTCTTCCCCGTTTACTTTGAGCGTCGCGTCGTACCCTTCGGCGGGTTCGACCGTAACGGTGACGGGCGTGCCGACCTTAAATTTGCCGTTTGCCGCGCGTTCGCCGCTCAGCCGATACGCTCCGAGCGCCTCGTCATTCACCTCGACATTGACGTCGCAGGTCTCCTCCTGAGGATCGTCGGGTTTCTCTTCGGGCGTTTGCTCCGACTGGCCGGGCGTGGCCGTATCATCGGGCTTTTGCGCCTGAGTCTTGCCCGATCCGTCCGTGCACGCCGCAAAGAGCGACACACAGAGCAGGAACAGGGCGCTGAGAATCACAACGAGCGCTTTTCTCAATTTGTTCATAAATTCCTCTCCTTAAAATATAGTTTCCTATAGAATGACACTATAAGCATTAGCATTTTATCACAGCAATGGAAGGCTGTCAATCGGTTTGAAAAAAATAATTTGAACAATCTGAACTTTTTCTTTTGCTTTCAGAACATTTTGAATGAAAATTTCGACATTTTGGAATTTCGTCCACTTTTTGAGACCCTTTCGGCGGCCCGTTTCTCGGCGTGCCCTCTTGGCGCCCCTCGTCCCGAGACGCGCCCCTTGGCGCCCCCTTGAGGGGTCCTTCCTTGGGGATGGCGGGAAAAGGCGACCATTCTATTTATGGAGCCTTTTCCGCCTGAGCTGGCGCGCTGCCCTTGCGCGACTGAGGGGGTATCATTCCAAAATTACGTCATGGTGCCCCGCGCGCACGTTCTTTTGTTGTCGAAGCGCGGCACGAGCGGGCACCGCCCGCGAAGTAGCTTGTCGAAGCACCACCTTATTATACTGCGGTGACCCTTCGACACGCCGCAAAGACAGCGGCGGCTCAGGGTGACGAATTTTTATGCCCACCTCCCCCCGCGTCATTCTGCCCCGCGCGCGTTCTATTGCACTAAGCGCGGCACGAGCGCCGCCCTTGGCGCGAAGTAGCCGAATTGTCATATTTAATCCGAACCGCAATTCCCGAAGAATCTCGCGGGGGGAAAGCGACACGGTTTTGCGGCGAGATCCTTCGGGACATTCTTTTGCGGACTTCGTTCTTTTTCATCGGCTCAGGATGACGCCGCCCCTCCGTCCCGCCCGACGCGCTCCTCGTGCCGCCCTTGGTAGCACAATAGAAGCGGCGGACGGGGCGAACTCAACGAGTTCTCATCGATCATTAGCTTCACCACAGAAAAACGGCACCTTACGGCGCCGTCTGTGGTGGAGCTAACGAGATTCGAACTCGTGACCTCTTGAATGCCATTCAAGCGCGCTACCAACTGCGCTATAACCCCATACGAGAAACAAGGGATAGCTCCCTTGTCTCCTGAAACTGGTGGGGACAACAGGACTTGAACCTGTGACCTCACGCATGTGAAGCGTGCGCTCTAACCAACTGAGCTATGCCCCCGTTCCATGATTTTATTTTACCTGCTTTCGGTCGGCTTGTCAACCGTTTTTAGGCAAAAATCCGAATTTCATCGAGGCTTTTTGAAAACAAGCTGTTTTGCCCCTTGGATGATTTTCCGAAAAAATTTGCAAAAGCGGGTTGAAAACGCTTGCTTTTTTCCGAAGATATGGTATAATCAAAACCACAAACAGCGAATGGGGATATGGCTCAGTTGGTAGAGCGCTGCGTTCGCAACGCAGAGGCCACGAGTTCGAGTCTCGTTATCTCCACCAACCAAACACACTTCCGCACTGTCAATCGGCAACGCACGGGAGTGTGTTTTTTCGTGCTTGCAAGAAAGACCCCTGCATCGTCAGGGGTCTATTTTCTGCCCGACCCGTCGGAAAGCTTCTGACTTTTCAGGAATACTTTCGCCGAAATCCGTGCCGAACGCATATCCTACGTGTACGAAACGGGGAATTTGGGGA
>CANRIY010000112.1 GCA_947630775.1 uncultured Clostridia bacterium
GTGCACCCGGCGGGGATCGAACCCACAACCTTCGGCGTCGGAGGCCGACACGCTATCCAATTGCGCTACGAGTGCATCTTTTGGAGCGTCAAACGCAACTTTTCTGTATTATAGCACATCTTTGAGAAAAATGCTTTATATTTTCGTCGGTTTGTGATAAAATAAGAAAAAAATTTCGGGGGAGGCGGATATGCCGCAGAAAACCGTCGTCATCGGAATGAGCGGAGGGGTAGACAGCTCTGTCGCCGCGCTCCTTCTCAAAAAGCAGGGCTACCGCGTCGTGGGGCTCTTTATGCGCAACTGGGAAGAGACGGACGGAAACGGCGCCTGCACCGCGGAAGAGGACTTCGAGGACGTCAAGCGCGTCTGCGCCCTTCTCGATATCCCCTACTATTCCGTGAATTTCGCAAAGGAATACATGGAGCGGGTCTTTTCCTACTTTCTTGCCGAATACAGGGCGGGCAGGACCCCCAACCCCGATGTTCTGTGCAACCGCGAGATCAAGTTCGGACCCTTTAAGGAGTATGCCAAAGATCTCGGCGCGGATCTCATCGCAACGGGGCACTACTGCGGGATCTCCCATGAAAACGGCGTGCACCGCCTTCTCAAAGCCGCCGATAAGAATAAGGATCAGACCTATTTTCTCAACCAGCTGTCGCAGGAGCAGCTCAGCGGCGTGCTCTTTCCGCTTGCCGGTCTCCAAAAGGACGAGGTACGCCGCATTGCGGAGGAAAACGGCCTTGCAACGGCGAAAAAAAAGGATTCCACGGGCATTTGCTTTATCGGCGAGCGCAACTTCCGCAAGTTTTTGCAGGAATATCTTCCCGCGCAACCGGGGAAGATCCTCTCTTTGGAGGGCGAAGAAGTCGGCGAGCACATCGGGCTCATGTACTACACCCTCGGGCAGCGGCGCGGGCTCGGGCTCGGCGGCAAGAAGGGAGAGGACGGCAGGTGGTTCGTCGCAAAAAAGGACCTTATCAATAATATCCTCTATGTCTCCCACGGCGACGAGAGTCCGCTGTTTTCCAACGGGTGCCTCGTTTCGGGCTTCAATTTTATTCCCTGTCCGCCGAAAGAAAATGAATTTTCGTGCAGGGCGAAGTTCCGTTACCGTCAGGAAGAGCAGGCCGTCCGCGTGCTCCGGACGGGCGCAGACACCCTGAAAATTCTCTTTGCCGAGCCCCAGCGCGCCGTGACGGAAGGGCAGTACGCCGTCCTCTACGACGAAAAGCAGTGCCTCGGCGGAGGCGTGATCGAGGGGACATTCTGAGTTTTCCAAAGTGCGGGAGAAGAACATGACGCAGATCCAAACGATTTTCAGATATTTAAGGCCCGTTCCCGAAAAACTTCTCGGGTACGGGTTTGAGGAGGCGGACGGCGGGTTCACCTTCCGCAGGGAGATCCTCGGCGGGCAGTTTCTACTCACTGTTTTCGTCGGAAAGGACGGGAGCGTGGAGACGGAGCTTTCGGACATGCTTACGGGGGATCCCTATACGTTGCACCTCATCGAGGACGCGGCGGGGTCGTTCGTCGGGCAGGTGCGTGCGGAGTACGGGCAAGTGCTCGGGGAGATCGCAGAACACTGTTTCGTGCGGCAGGTCTTTCGCCTTGAGATGACCCATGTCCTGCTCGCCTATGCCCTTGAGACGTACGGCGAAGAGCCGGAATATCTTTGGGACAAGTTTCCCGACAACGCCGTTCTCCGCCGAAAGGACAACGGCAAGTGGTATGCGGCGATCCTCACCGTGGAGCGGAAAAAGCTCGGGCTTGCGGGTGAGGGGAGCGTCGAAGTCGCAGACCTGCGCGCCGATCCCGCCGAGGTGCCCCGCCTCGTGGACAACGTAAAAATCTTCGGCGGCTGGCACATGAACAAAAAGCACTGGATCTCCCTTCCGCTCGACGGCTCCGTCCCCTTCCGCGAGATCGCGGAATTTCTCGAAGAGAGCAGGAACATTGCCGCAAAACGTTAGTGTATAAAATTTCTTTCATTTGTCAATAACTTCCGTGCAAACGGAGGTTATTTTTTATGAAAAAGATCGTTGCCGTGCTGGTATTGATCATTGCGATCGGCTGTATCGCGCTTGCGGGGCTCGGGGGAGAAACTACGGCGCAGACGGAGTATCTGCGCATCCATATCCGCGCAAATTCCAATTCGGAAGAGGACCAAGCCGTCAAATACAAGGTGCGGGACGCCGTGGTGACCTATCTCACGCCCACGGTGGCGGAGTGCGAAACCAAAGAGGCGGCGTATGCCGCGGTCGAAGAGAAACTTTCTGCCGTCGCGCAGGTCGCAGACGGCGTTCTGCGGGCGAACGGATATTTCTACGGCGCAAGGGCGGATCTAAAGCGGGAAGAATTTCCGACCCGCGTCTATGAGGGCGCAACGCTCGAAGCGGGCGTGTACGACGCGCTGATTTTGGAGCTCGGCTCGGGCGAAGGGGACAACTGGTGGTGCGTCGTCTACCCGCCCCTGTGCTTTACGGCGGGAAACGGAAACATCGTCTATAAGAGCAAGATCGCCGAGATCGTCAGAAAATTTTTCGCCTGAATCCGCCGATCTGCCCATTTTCCACCGTTTTTCCGCATACCATGTCCGAAAACCTGCTTTCGAAAACGTCCGTCTTCGGATCAATATCGGCGCGGCATGCAATATCTCCCAATGAAATATTTTGAATCGAAATCATTTTTTGTTTGACAGGAAACCGTTCTTGGTATATAATAATGACACGATCCAAATAAGAAAATTCTTTGGGAGGTAATTATGAAGAAACTTTTGAGCCTTGTCCTTGCCGCCGCCATGGCGGTGGGCACATGCGTCGGATTCGCGGGCTGCGATTTCGGCGGCAACAATAACAGCAACAGCGGCGACAACGGCGGCGAGAGCAATCCCGGCGGCAATACTCCCGGTACGGTAACTACCGACACGAAAACCGAACTTCTCACAAACATCGTCAATGCGGATTACCGCTATATCACAATGGACGTCAATGCGAACGTCGCTTCCAAGACGGGCTACGATGATTTCAGCGGTACGGTCACGATCGGCGCCAAGATCGACCTTTCCGACATCACCGCTCCCGCGATCGACGCACTGGTGCACGGCTCTTCCGCCGAAAGCAATATGTACGATATCCTGCTCATGCGCGGCGGATACGTCTACACGACGGAAGGCGCATGGGATGACGTCGAGGGTGTACAGGCAGGCGATTTCAATGCCCTTTTCAATGCCTACCGCACGTCTGATTCGCTCGCCTTTGAACGTAACAGCATCGGCGGGAACGCTGACGTAGCTCCCTCGGACCCTGCGGGCCTTAGCGGTGTGGCAACTACGGCGGCGCAAGCCGTGCCGGGCGGACAGATCTCCGATCTCCCCGTCCTTCCCCTCGTGATCAGACTCGCCGGCAATCTTGCCGATGTGCTCGGCTGTGAGGTGAAGACCACGTCAAGCGGCTATTCCATCGATTTCGACATCGTCAAGGCCGCAAACGAAATTGCAAACGGCCTTTACAGCATTCTCGATACGGCTTCCGCCGATACGAAGGTGAACGACATCATCGCGAATGCCTATGTTACGAAGACGCTGTCGACTCTTTTGAAGGGCATCTCCGCGCAGGAAGTCCTCGGCATGCTCCAGACCATGTCGTCCGATTTCGCCACCATTATGACGATCCTGCCCGCTCCCGGGAGCCAATCCCTCTTCGATTATCTCAAGAGCGTGCTGAACGATACGAGGCTCTATGCGACGCTCTCCTACGGGCTTTCCGAATCTGGCTTCGCACTGCCCGCTACCGCAACGTGTTTCGGCGAGCTCACCTTGAAAAACATCGTCGATCTTGTCGCGTCGATCGGGGTCAAAACGGAAATCAGTTCCGGTGACGCGGCCGATGAAGAGATCGCCGAAGACGAACCCGCCGACGGAGCGATCACGGAGGAACAGATCAACGCCGTGATCGAAATGATCAAGGATATCGTCAAAAAACAGAAAGACGACCTCGTCGGCACGATCGCAGGTCTCATCCAAGGAGGCGAAGGAGAGGGTTCGGTCGATAAGATCGCGGTCTCCCTTCTCTTCGATTCGTCGAAGAAGTTCACGGGGATCGATGCTACGGTCTCCAACCTGAAGGCAAAAGTCACGACGGAGTACAGCGTGAATTCCGGAGAGGGAACGCCCGATTCTTCCGCGGCCGAAGAGACCGTCACCGAAACCGCGGAGATCGGCATCTCCGGCAGCGCATCCGTCAGACTCGTGAGCAGCCTTTCGCTCACCTCTCTTCAGGGGCTGAAATACAAGACGGACGGACAGAGCTCGGCCGAGCTTGAACCGTCGCATCATACCTATGATAAGGAGTTCACCTTCCATCTTGCCAAGGGAACTTCCATAAAGGAGGTTGTAGATGTCACAGTCCCCGTAACTTATGAGCTGACCGTCACGGGCGACGAGGTCTCTGTCACAGTCTCCATTCCCGACTTCAAGATCAAAAACGGCGATAACTACACCCCCATCGAGAATAAGAGCGGCTCCCTTTCCCTTTCGGCGATCAAAAACGCAACATCGGAAAGACCCGCTTCGACGTTGATCTCGGGTTCAGCATCGAACACTGTCATCTTCTATGAAAACGTCATGTATGTTTGCACGATCTCTTTGCGGGGCTATGCTTGGGAAGAGGGCGTCGCGATCGAGCTTTGCTACGGCTCGGGCGGCCTGAAAACTTGGGATCAGTGGTCTGTGTACTACCGTCCCGAACTTGCGCCCATCGCGTAACGGTTTATGAACAAAGTCCGTCGGTTCCCCGACGGACTTTTTTTGTTTTGATTCTTATTTTTTCGCCCCCCCGGCGCCCCTATGGGGGAAGCCCCCGAAGGGGAAAGGGGTTTCAAACGCGTCAGAGAGACACCCCCTCAGTCGCGCCAAGGACGGCGCGCCAGCTCCCCCTCGAGGGGGAGCCGAGAAACCCCTCAGTCGCGCAAAGAAAGCGTGACAGCTCAGGCGGAAAAGGCTCCATAAATAGAATGGTCGCCTTTTCCCGCCATCCCTAAGGAAGGACCCTACAAGGGGAGCCAAGGTGCCCACCTCAGTCACCTTGCGGTGACAGCTCCTCCTAAGGAGGCGCCATGCAACCCCCACCTGACGCGCTGCGCGCGCCACCTGCCCCCTTCAAAGGGGGTAGGCCTTGCCCCCTCCGTGGGAGGGGGATTAAGGGGGTGGGGCGAGTTCTCAAACTACTGCGCGTGGCAGGGTCTCCCTGCCTAAGCGCTTTGGGCGGCAGGGACCGCCGCAAAGCACGTCGGCGAGGCCAC
>CANRIY010000113.1 GCA_947630775.1 uncultured Clostridia bacterium
GATATACAGCTGCATCGCCTCTTTGACGGTGAGTTTGCGGCGTTTGCGCCTTGCGGGAAGCATTTCGCCGAAAATGGAACCGAGGTTGATCGCGGCACCCCCGGGCGTGAGCTCCATGCTCTTGATCTCGTCCTTGACGTCCGCCTCGATGACGAGGCCGTCATACACGCCCTTACGGAGAGACTGCAGGAGATTGTCCTCGAACACTTCGCGGGCGGTATCGCCGCGGTCGTTCTTTTTGAGCTCGGCGAGGAGCTTGACCATCTTTTTTTCGGCGGCGTCCGTCGCTTTCAGGCGCACCTCTGCGGATTTTTCATCCTTGACGAGGCGGTAGGCACATTCCACAAGGTCGCGCACCATGCCCTCGACATCCTTCCCGACGTAACCGACTTCGGTGTATTTCGTCGCTTCCACCTTGACAAAGGGCGCCTTGACGAGCTTGGCGAGACGGCGTGCGATCTCCGTCTTCCCCACGCCCGTGGGACCCTTCATGATAATGTTTTTGGGAGTGATCTCGTCGCGAAGCTCCTGCGAGAGCTGTGCGCGGCGGTAACGGTTGCGAAGGGCGATGGCGACGGCTTTTTTCGCCTCCTCCTGCCCGATGATATGCTTATTGAGTTCGTTTACAATTTGTTTCGGTGATAAATTCATCTTTTAACTCCTGTCGGTGATATTGACTTTGGCGAAACACCCCCCACCCTACCCTCCCCCCTCAGCGAGGGGGGAGGCGCCGTCGGGATCCCGTCCCTCAGCGAGGGGGGAGGCGCCGTCGGCAACCTGTCCCTCAGAGAGGGGGAAGCGTTGCAGAAAAGGCACCCACCATCCGCCCCCCGCAAAGGGGATTGTCTGCTATTCGCCTTCCCCCTAACAAAGAGGGTGCCCATTTTCCGCCCTCCCCCTTTCAAAGGGGGAGGGGTAGGGGAGGGGGTTCACTCCTCTTCGGAAAACAAATGATTCCAAATGTCCTCGCAAACGCCTTTGAAATTCGCATTGACCTCTTTATCGGAATACCGTAATACGTTATATCCCATCGCAGTGAGGTACGAGTCGCGCTCTCTGTCATGCGCTGCCCCCTCTTCTTCGTAGTGCTGCGAACCGTCCAGCTCAATGACGAGCTTCTTAGAGGAGCAACAAAAATCTACAATGTAGTTCCCGATGATTTTTTGCCGCTTGAAACGTATGGGCAGTCGGCAAAGAAACTCATACCACAAATGCCGTTCTTCATCAGTTTGATAAGTACGCAATGCCCTTGCGTTTACAACGAGCGATGGATTATGGATCTTTTGTGACATAGTGTGATTCCTTTCACCCCCCACCCTACCCTCCCCCCTCAGTGAGGGGGGAGGCGCCGTCGGGATCCCGTCCCTCAGCGAGGGGGAAGCGCCGTCGGGATCCCGTCCCTCAGCGAGGGGGGAGGCGCCGTCGGGATCCCGTCCCTCTGCGAGGGGAGGCGCGACAGCTCCCCTACAAGGGGCGCCGAGTAGCTAAAAAACCGAAGTTTGAGCGTGGAGTTGCGAGCAAGGCAAGGAGCGCGCGTAAACGACGACGGGAGCGTACTTTGACGTACGTGACCGAGGAGTGCGCAAGCGCGACACAGCATTGCGAAGCAAATCCGCGCTCAAACCGTTTCGCAGAGAATGTGGTCGTTGGTAAACACGCAGATCTCCGAGGCGATCTTGAGCGATTTCCGTGCGATCTCCTCGGCGGAAAAATCGGTGTTCTGCACGAGCGCACGGGCGGCGGCGAGCGCGTAATTTCCCCCGCTGCCGATGGCGCAGACCCCCTCGTCGGGTTCGATGACTTCCCCCGTGCCCGAGAGAATGAGCAACGTATCCTTGTCCGCGGTGATCATCATCGCGTCCAAACGCCTTCCGATCTTATCGCTTCTCCAAAGGTCGGCGAGCTCAACCGCCGAGCGCATCAGATTGCCCGCAAATTTATTGAGCATGCCCTCAAACCGCTCGGAGAGGGAGAAGGCGTCCGTCACGCTGCCCGCAAAGCCCAAAATGACCTTGCCGCCGTAGATCCTTCTCACCTTGACCGCCGTGTTTTTGAAGATCACGCTCTCGCCCATGGTGACCTGTCCGTCCCCTGCGATCGCTGTGACGCCGTTCCGTTTGACGGCGCAGATCGTCGTTCCGCGAAATTCCATAAGTGCTCCCCGTAAAAAAATTTCTACTATTTTTTACCCGATTTCTTCGGGCTTGAAACACTGTTCAAATTCCGAGCTCCGCTTTCCACGCTTCGACCTTTTCGAGAGAGCGTTCGGCGAGCCGCCGCCGCTTCTCCTTTTTGTCGCGGATGTCGCCGAATCCCTCCGCCAGCACGCCATAGTTGGCGTTCATGGGCTGAAAATCGCGGTTCGGCGTTGCAATATACCGTGAAAGCGCGCCCAGCACCGTCTCCTGAGGGGGGACGACCGCGTCCTTCCCGCCCAGTTTTCTCCACAGATGAACGCCCGCGAGAAGCCCCGACGCGGCGCTTTCGACATACCCTTCGACGCCCGTCATCTGCCCCGCGAAAAAGAGACGGGGGGCGTCCTTTGCCGAAAAATCGGCGTTCAGAACGTCGGGCGATTGGAGATATGTATTGCGGTGCATGACGCCGTAGCGCAAAAATTCGGCGTTTTTCAGCGCGGGGATGAGCGAAAACACCCGCTTCTGCTCCCCGAACTTCAGATTCGTCTGACAGCCGACGAGATTGTAGCTCGTCCCCGCCGCGTTCTCCTTTCTGAGTTGGAGGACGGCATAGGGGCGGGTGCCGTCCGGAAGGGTGAGCCCCACCGGCTTGAAGGTGCCGAACCGCAGGGTATCCTTCCCGCGGGCCGCCATGACTTCGACGGGCATACAACCCTCGAAGATCTCCCCCTTCTCGAATTCGTGCAGTTTTGCCCGTTCGGCATGCACGAGCTCATAGACAAACTTTCCGTATTCCTCTTCGGTGAGGGGGCAGTTGAGATAGTCTCCGCCGCCCTTGCCGTATCTGTCCTGCACAAACGTTTTTGAAATATCCACGCTGTCCGCCGCGACGATGGGTGCGGAAGCGTCGAAAAAGTGCAACCCCCCGCCGTACCGCCGCACGATGCTCTCCGCGAGCCCGTCCGCGGTGAGTGGCCCCGTCGCCACGATCCCCTCTTCGGGGAGCTCTTTGACCTCTTCCGCGCAAACATGCACGCTTTTGAGGGACCGCAGTGCCTCGGTTACGAGGCCGGAAAACTTCTCCCTGTCCACGGCGAGTGCGCCGCCCGCGGGCACGCGCGACCGTTCCGCCGCCGCCATCGTCACCGACCCGAGCCGCCGCATCTCCTCTTTGAGGAGCCCGCAGGCGTTGCCGTACACGTCGTCGCTCTTCAAAGAATTGGAGCAGACGAGCTCGCAGAGATCGGGGCTCGAATGGGCGGGAGAAAATTTGAGGGGCTTCATGTCGATAAGTTCGACCTCCGCCCCGTGTGTTCCGAGAAAGTACGCCGCCTCGCACCCCGCGAGGCCCGCGCCGACGATCCGTATCATTTGTTTTCTTCCGTTCCGCGCTTATAGCCGCAGCTCTTATCCGCGCATCTCACGACGCCGCGCACCGTTTTGACGATCGCGCCGCCGCACTTGGGGCACTTTTCGCCCGTGGGCATATCCCAGCTCATGAACTTGCATGCGGGATACCCGCTGCACCCGTAGTAGGGCTTTCCCGTGCGGGAGCGGAGCTTCTTCGTGGGCTTGCCGCACTCGGGGCAGACGCCCTCGAGCACGTCCTCTTCCTTCTTTTCGCCGAAGGGCATCGTGGACTTGCAGGCGGGGTAATTGGGGCAGGCGAGGAACTTGCCGTACCGCCCCGTCTTGATCACCATCATGCTTCCGCACTTGGGGCAAGGCGTATCGGAGATCTCGTCTTGCGTCTCCGAAATGATATTGGAGCAGGCGGGATAGCCGCTGCAGGCGAGGTATTTTCCGTACTTGCCCGTCTTCCTCACCATGGGGCGGCCGCACTTTTTGCAGAGGATGTCCGTGACCTCGTCCCCGTCCGTCCCCGCGAAGCGGAGCTGTTCCTCGAAGGGGGGATAGAATTCCCCGACGATGGCATGCCAGTCCTTGCCGCCCTCTTCGATCTCGTCCAGCCGCTCTTCCATGCCCGCCGTGAATCCGACGTCCATGATGTCCTTAAAGTAGTGGACGAGCATATCCGTGATGCGGTATGCGACCTCGGTGGGCTTCATATATTTTCCGTCTTTTTCGACATATTTGCGTTTTGTGAGGACGGAAATGATGGAAGCATATGTCGAGGGACGCCCGATCCCCTTGTCTTCCATCGCCTTGACGAGGGAAGCGTCCGTATAGCGGATGGGCGGCTTCGTGAATTTCTGTTCGGGCTTCACCGCAAGGCAGTCGAGCGCGTCGCCCGCGGAAAGCGGCGGAAGGAGCCCCTTGCTCTCCTCTTCGTCCTGCTTGGGTTCCGCGTAGACGGCGGTAAATCCCGCAAAACGGAGCGCCTTGCCGCTCGCCTTCAAGATATAATTGCCGTTTACGACATCCGCCTGCATGGAGTCGTACTGCGCTTCCGCCATCTGGGAAGCGATAAAACGCTCATAGATGAGCTTATAGACGTTGAAATGCTTCTTGTCGAGAAGTTTTTTGACCGCCTCGGGCGTGCGGGCAAGATCGATGGGGCGGATCGCCTCGTGTGCGTCCTGCGCTCCCTTTTTGGAGGCGTAGATATTGGGCTTCGCGGGAAGATACTCTTTGCCGTAGCGGCCGGCGATATATTCCCTTGCCGCCGCCTGCGCGTCCTCGGAGACGCGGGTGGAGTCCGTACGGATATAGGTGACGAACGCGATGTGCCCCTCACCCTCGACGTCGATGCCCTCGTAGAGGTGCTGTGCCATGAGCATGGTCTCGGGCGCGGAGAGTCCCAGTTTATTGGAAGCGTCCTGCTGGAGGGTGGATGTTGTAAAGGGCGCGGGCGCGTGCGAGCGCACGACCGTCTTTTTGACTTCCCCGACGGAGTAGCTTCCCGCGGCAAGCGCATTGAGGGCGGTGTCCGCCTGCGCTTTACTGCCGATCTTGAGCTTTTTTCCGTTCAGCTTTTCGAGGACGGCGCGGAAGGGCGCATGCTTTTTGCCGCTGTCCTGCAGGTCGCAGGAGATCGTCCAGTACTCTTCGGGATTGAACGCCGCGATCTCGCGCTCCCTGTCCACGACGAGGCGGAGCGCGACCGATTGCACCCGTCCCGCCGAGAGCCCGTTCTGGATCTTGTTGTTGAGAAGGGGGGAGAGTTTATAGCCGACGAGCCTGTCGAGCACCCTC
>CANRIY010000114.1 GCA_947630775.1 uncultured Clostridia bacterium
AAAGTCCTCGGTGTTGATATCGGGAGAAGCGACATATCTCGGCTCGCCGCCGCTCTCGCCCGTAAACGAGGGATCGAAGGCGATCGCAAGGAAGCCGCGCTTTGCAAGTTCCTGCGCATACAGCCCCGACGACTGCTCCTTGACCGCGCCGAACGGCCCGCAGACCGCGATCGCGGGCAGCTTGCCCTTTGCGTCTTTCGGCCGATATACGTCACAGGCGAGCGTGATCCCATAGCGGTTATGGAACGTCGCCTTTTCGTGATCCACTTTGTCGCTCTTTGGGAAAACTTTGTCCCAATCGCTCGTCAAATTCAATTTTTCCATGATCTATCTCCTTATCTGATAAAATTCGTCCGTGCGGAGTGCTCCGTTTGGGGCGCTACGATCCCCTCACGCTTCCCCGCTTCGATACATTTCAGCATCCAAGCCATGTTTTTGCCGATGTTTCGCATCGTCTGCATGCCTTCGAGATCCTTTTTGACGTCCTCGGGCGTCCTGCCGTGCACCATGTTCCAATAGGTGGAAGAGACGACGGGCATTTCGGTGATCCCGAGATATTTCCCGATCGCGTCGAGGCTGGCAGTCGTTCCCGCCCTTCTTGCGGAAGCGATGACGGCGGCAGGCTTATGCGCAAAGTTTTCCCCGCCAGCGTAGAACATTCTGTCCATCACCGAGAGGATCCGCCCCGACGGGTGCGCGTAGTAGACGGGCGTACCGAACACAAACCCGTCGGCGGACTTCGCCTTTTCGATCCATTCGTTGGCGGGGTCGTCCGAAAAGACGCACTTCCCCGTTTCTTCACAGCCGCCGCAAGCGATGCAGTCCTGAATAGGCTTGTTTCCGATCTGTAAGATCTCCGTTTCAATCCCCTCTTCATTCAGGACGCTTGCGATCTCCGAAAGCGCCGTAAAAGTACAGCCCATCTTGCACGGACTTCCGTTGAATAATAAAACCTTCATTGTTCTCCCCTCATGTTTTGATTGTCAAAATTTGATTGTTACAGCCTCTCGTACTTCGGCTTGAATTTTGCAAGCGCCGCAAGGTGTTCCTCCGTGCGGTTGTAGTAGCGGACGCCCGTATTCAAGGTTGCGATCTCCGCCATTTCGCTATCCGTCAGTTTGAAGTCGAAAATATTCAGATTATCTCTGATGTGCTCGATATTCTTGCTGCCGGGGATCACGACGAATCCCATCTGCGTGTGCCAACGAAGAATGATCTGCGCAGGCGTCTTTGCGTATTTCTCGCCGATCTTTCTGAATATCGGCTGTTCGATCAGAGATCTGTCGCCATGCCCGAGCGGATACCATGACATCAAACGGACGCCGTACGGTTCGAGCGTCTTTCGGAGCTCTTCCTGCGTAAAATACGGGTGCGCTTCCGCTTGAACGAACTGGGGCGCGATTTCCCACTTTGTCTTTAATTCCTCGATATATTTGCCCTCAAAGTTGGAAACGCCGATCGCCCGCGCTTTCCCCTCCCGATAGGCTTTCTCCAACAAGCGGTATCCCGCGAGCCAATTTCCCGCGGGTTGGTGGATGAAGAGAAGGTCGACATAGTCCACCCCGAGCCGCTCTAATGTCTCATCCACGGCGTTTGGATTTTCGTACTCGCTCGGCCAAAGTTTTGTAGAGAGGAAAACCTTCTCTCTCGGCACACCGCTCGCCTTGATCCCGCGTCCGCAAGCTCTCTCGTTGACATATGCCGCCGCCGTGTCGACGCACTCATATCCCATTTTGAGGGCTTCCCGCACGCTCACTTCCGCATCTTTCGGTGCGATCGTATAAGTTCCGATTCCGATCACGGGGCACGTTCCGCCGTGATTGAGTCTGAAATATTCCATACCGTCCTCCCGACCGATTTTTTCCATCATACCTCATCCGAAGGGAAAAATCAATCCCCTTCGCAATGATTTTCATCAGAATTACACGGGTTTTTCGCAATTTCTTTGACGATTTTTGCGGGAACGCCGACGGCGACGGTATAGGCGGGAATATCCTTCGTAACGACCGCGCCCGCCCCGACGACGGCCCCGTCCCCGATCGTGACCCCCGGCAAAATGGTGGCGTGCGCGCCGATCCAGACCCTGTTTCCGATCTTCACGGGCGCGGGGAACATACTGCCGCGCTTTTCGGGATCCAAGTCATGGTTTAAGGTTGCAATCACCACTTGCTGGCCGATGAGGCAATCGTCGCCGATCTCGATCCCGCCCTGATCCTGAAAACAACAGCCCGAATTGATAAAGACGCGCTTGCCGAGCGTGATATTCATCCCGTAATCGGTGGAAAAGGGCGGAAAGAGCCCGAACGTATCGTCCACCTCTTTCCCGATGAGCTCAAAGAAAAGTTTTCTGAGCTCTTCGGGCGTGTGGTATTTTCCGTTGATCTCCGCCGTAAGCCTCAATGCCCTCTGCGACATTTCGTGCATAAAAAGGTGCGTTTCCGAGCCCGCCCCGATATACGCCCTTTTTGCCATTTTTTCCGAAAATTTTTCTTTGTCCATATTCCCTCAATGAAATGCTCAATTAAGGCGCGTTTGCGCGCCGAATGTCTTCTCCCTTCTATGAGAAAGACCCGCGCGAGGCGGGTCTGATAGGTTCACTTCTCAGAACGGGAGGAAAGGCGAAGCCGCATGGGCGATCGCGACGATGATCGTGATCAGCACAAAGATACCGCCGATGATGAGACCGCCGATCGAGAAGATCTTCCCGCCCTCGTGCGTTTTGCCTTCGCGGCGCTTGCCGATGAACGAGAGAATCACGCCCGCGATCGGCATAAACAGCGAAAAGATAAACCCGAGAATGGCGATCTTGTTATAGGGAAGTTCGTCGTCCTCTTCGCCGCCGCTGAATACTTTTGTAAGGAGCACGAGAAGAATGGACGCCGCGATCGCCATGATCCAGAAGACAAGGCTCATCCAGAGCGCCATCTCCCAACCCTCGGTATTGTGGAGCCCCATGAGCGAGGTCGCCGTGACGCCGTCAAAGAGGAAATAGAGCACGGAATACCCCGTTTTCACCTCTTCTTCCGCGGGATCGGTTGCCGCAGGGTCCGGATCCGCAGGCGCCGCGCTGAGAAGTTCGGCTTTCGTTTCATCGCCGACAACTGTTTCGCAGACTTCGCCGTCGGAAGCCGCGGCGGCCTGTACCGTCCCCGCGCGGACTGCAAGAACCACGCAGAGCAGGAGCGTAAACGTGAGAAGAAGCGCCGTGACGGCGAAACTCTTCCGTTTGAAAATCACTTTTCGCATAGATCCCTCCCGCATTCCCGTAAAGAATGCTTTTTCAATAGTTTTATAATATCACATTCGCGCCGCAAAGTCAACAGATTGCCGCGGATCCGCGCAAATGACTTTTATAAAAGCGCAAATGTTACATTGCGGGTCCCGTAGCAGAGGGCGTATAGACCCTTGCCGCGAGTTCGCTGTTGAGCGCGTAGAGCCCCTTTGCGTCACTGCCGAAGAGCTTGTACTTCTTCACCATATCGTCCGCGTTCGTCTCCTCTTCGCCCTGTTCCTTGATGAACCAGTCGAGGAACTGCATCGTGCGGTAATCCTTCTTGCCCGCCGCTTCGTGATAAATTTCGGTAATCAGCGAAGTCACATACTGTTCGTGCTCGTAGCCCGCAAGCAGGGGGTCGAGATGGGAATGAAAACTCTTATCGGGCTTGGCGACCGATTCAAAGACGACGCGGTGGCCGTTGTTGATGAGATACCTGCGGATCATGAACGCATGGTCGCGCTCTTCCTGCGCCTGCACCTCATACCAGTGTGCGAAACCATCCAACCCCTCGTCCGCATAGTAGTTTGCAAAATCGAGGTAAAGATAGGCGGAGTAAAGTTCCTTGTTGATCTGCTCGTTGAGCATGGCTGCAATTTTTTCGTGTAACATAATTCTATCTCCTTTATAAATTTTCGAACAACTTAAAACGCAGAATTTCCCTTGACTTTCATGAGCCGTACAACCGCGGCGCGCTCGTTTTCGTCGAGCTTGTCGCGGATGTACTTGATCGTCTCCTCGAGCTGGGGGATCATCACATATTCGAGGGCGTTGACGCGGCGTTTGTTGCGCTCGATCTCGTCCGCGAGGAGGCGCACCGCCTTTTCGACCTCTGCAAGCCGTATGAGCGTGGGAAGCAGTGCGGAGACCTTCCGCACCGAATCGTCCGCTTCGCTCGTGATCTCGGAAAAGGCATACGGCAGGCGGGTGGAACGCTCCCCTTCGGAAAGTGTCACATGCGGCACGTCGACCCCCATGATGCTCTCCGTCTCGCAGACGGCTTCCACGGAGACGGTGGGCATGGAGAACGCCGTCTCCTGCGTATAGGCGGGCGAGAGAGAGCCCGCGACGGCGACGCTCTTCATCGTATCCGAAAGCCCCGCCTCCACTTCGTCCCTTAAAGCCTTATCCTGCCGCAGAAGCACGGTAAAGCGGCGCACCATTTCATCTGCCTTGTCTTTGAGGAGCTTATGCCCCCTGACGGCGGTGGTGAGGCGCGCTTTGAGCTTTTTCAGCTCCATGCGTGTGGGATTTACATTGAGTCTTGCCATGGTGATTCGATAATTTTATGAGCGGACCCCCTCCCCTACCCCTCCCCCTGACGCAGGGGGAGGGCAAGTAAGGAGCACGCGTGCCACCTTCCCCTCGAGGGGAAGGCAAGAGTTCGGACTTCGTTCTTCGGGATCCTTCGGTCGCTGTGCTCCCTCAGGATGACGCGGAAACGGGGCTACAAGGTAAGGGTTACTTAGTCTTGCATGTATTTGTCGATATATTCCTGACGGATGCGTTTGAGTTCGGACTTCGGAAGGATCTTCAAAAGTTTCCAGCCGAGGTCGAGCGTCTCTTCGATCGTTCTGTCCGTCTCGAAGCCTTGATTGACGTATTCTTTCTCGAATTCTTCCGCGAATTTCGCATAGAGCTTATCGACGTCCGAAAGAGCCGCTTCCCCTAAGATCGCGGAAAGCTCCTTGCTCTCCTTGCCCCTTGCGTACGCCGCAAAGAGCTGGTTCATCGTGTCGGCATGGTCCTCTCTCGTCTTGCCCTTCCCGATCCCCTTATCTTTAAGACGGGAAAGAGAGGGAAGCACGTCGATCGGAGGATTCAAGCCCTTTTTATAGAGATCGCGCGAGAGGATGATCTGCCCCTCGGTGATATATCCCGTAAGGTCGGGAATGGGGTGCGTTTTATCGTCCTCGGGCATGGTGAGAATGGGGATCTGCGTGATGGAGCCCTTCGAGCCGCGGATCCTGCCCG
>CANRIY010000115.1 GCA_947630775.1 uncultured Clostridia bacterium
CCGCGGGGATCTCCAAAAGTTCCTCTCCGTACGCATAGCGGAATTGCCGCACGAGGACAACTTTCCCCTCATAGACGCACAAAACCGCCGCGCCGCCCGGGTGCTCCACCACCTCGCGCTTACAGGCCTTCCCGTCGGGAAGGAGCGCGTCGTCACAGCGGAGTTTAATGATCTTCCCCTCGAAGAGGACATTCCTTTGAAGCGTCTTTTCTTCGAGCGAGCTCACGGGGCGAACCGCGGGCATGGGAACGTATTGCGCACAAGCGGGATAGGCCTCCTTGACGATATCGCGGAAGGGGCGCATGATCCTGTCCGCAAACAGCGAAAAACTCGCCGTGTAGCTTCCGTCCACATAAAAATAGCGGAGCAGAAGATCGTTGAAGCGCATTGCGCCCGCGTCGATCTCTGCGAGCAGGCAAAACACGAAAGCGAGCGCGTCCACGCGTCCCGTCGGGAGATACGCCGTACCCCGCCGCCCGGAAGTTTCCCGCAAATAGTAGCTCTTGGAGGCGGCATAGTCGAACTCCTCCGTGACGGCGGAAAACAGCCCCGTGAGATCCTCGCTCGCGGCGAGGCATTTCAAAACCTCCGAGATCTTTTCTTCGGCGTCCCTGTAACTGCCCGCGATCAGCTCGTCGCAGGCGGAAATGAACCGCTTGATCTTTACGATATTCTCTTCCATGCGTCCTCCGTGGCGGCTTCCCGCAGACGGGAACCGCTTTTCTTTTCTATTATAGCATAAAGCGAAAAAAGATTAAAGTTTTTTTCGGAAATATCTTGATTTTGTCATGAAATTTATGTATAATGGAGAAAATATGGTTCTTAAGGGAGGAAATCATTATGAAGTCCGTCACAATTTCACTTGAAATGTCCAGCAGCGTGAAGGAATTCGTCAATATCACGCAGAGCTACGACTATGAGATCATCATCAAGAGCGGCCATTACGTCGTAGATGCAAAATCTATCCTCGGGCTCTTCAGCCTCGACACGTCGAAGCCCCTCACGGTGGAGATTTACAGCGATAACTGCGATGATCTTCTCGAAAAACTTAAGAAATTCGCAGCGTAAACTCTGAAAAAATCCATAAAGAGCCGCTTGATTTCTTAAGCGGCTTATTTGTGTTTTATATACAAGCGAGGATCCTATGCAGGTCAAAGGCGAAACATCGGTAAACAAGTTAATACTCCTGTTTGTCTTTGACAAGATGGAGAGCCCCCTGTCCGAGCGTACGCTCGTCGACATGTGCACGTCGTCCAACGACTGGATCAATTATATGGACTGCGTTGTCCTCATCCGAAAGTTGCTGTCCGACGGGTTCATCTGCGAGATCCCGGGCGTGGACGACCCGCTGTATATGATCACGACCGAAGGCAGAGAGACGCTCGCAAATTTCTATATCAATATCCCGAGAAGCTCGCGGGAAGAGATCTCGAAGTTCATCAAAAACAACAGTGCGCGCTTCCGCACGAAACAGGATTGCCGTGCCGACTATTTCCAGAATAAGGACGGCACTTATACGGTCTTTTTGAAGATCCTCGCCCCCATCCAGCCCATGCTGGAACTCAAATTTGTCGTTCCCGATAAAAAGACGGCGAATAATATCTACAAAAAATGGGAAGATAAGGCACAGGACCTCTATACAGCCGTTTACGAAACGCTGGTGGATTGAAAATACTAAGGTCAGGAGATAACATATGATTACTTATTCGACAAGAGGAACATGTGCCAAGCAGATCATCTTCGATCTGGACGGGGAAAACAGGATCCACAATCTGAAATTCATCGGCGGTTGCAGCGGCAATCTGCAGGGGATCGCGCGGCTTGTCGAGGGAAAAACGCCCGACGAGGTGGCCCCTCTTCTGCGCGGCATCCGTTGCAGGCAGAACACTTCCTGCCCCGACCAGCTCGCACAGGCGTTGGAACCTTATATGAAAAACCAATCAAAGTGAAGTATGCGAAGCGCTCCGTTTCCACGGAGCGCTTTTTTGTTATGATTACGTCATGGTAAGCGCAGTCGAACCATCACCTTATTATAATGCGGTGACCCTTCGACTGCGCTACTTCGCCCTTACGGGCTCGTGCCGCGCTTCGACGACAAAAGAACGTGCGCGCGGGGCAGGGTGACGTAATTAGAACCGTTGCCCACCCTACCCGTTGCGGCGGCAGGGACCGCCGCAACCCCGTCGGCGAGGCCACGCCTCCTGTCGCGGCGTCCCTCACAGCCCATCGGGCTGTTGAGGAGAATGACGCCACTCCTCCCCTACTTCGCGCCAAGGGCGGCGCTCGTGCCGCGCTTAGTGCAATAGAACGCGCGCGGGGCGGGAGGGGGCATAGAGTGCGCGCGGGACAGGATGACGCGGTTTTCTTGGCTCCCCCTCGAGGGGGAGCTGGCGAGCGTTAGCGAGACTGAGGGGGTGTCTGAATCAGCTCACCTTATAGCTTGCGGCGAGGCCTCCTTCGCTCGTCTCACGGTAGCGGGCGTTGATGTCCTTCCCCGTCTCGTACATCGTCTGTACGATGAGATCGAAAGAGATCTTCCTCGTGCCCGACAGGACACGGGAGAGTTCCGCACTCTCGAGAGCACGCATCGCCGCAACGGCATTGCGCTCGATACAGGGGATCTGCACATAGCCGCAGATGGGGTCGCAGGTGAGCCCTAATTGGTGCTCGAGCGCGATCTCCGCGGCATATTCCGTCTGGTCGACAGACGCACCGAAGAGCGAACAGACCGCCGCAGCCGCCATGGACGTCGCCGTCCCGATCTCCGCCTGACAACCCGCCTCGGCGCCGCTGACGGAGGCATTCTGCTTCACCGTGACGCCCACCATGCCCGCCGCGGCAAGCGCCGTCACGATCTTGTTCTCTGAAAAGCCGTGCTTCCTGCTCAGATAGAAGAGGACGGCGGGTAGCACCCCGCTCGCCCCGCAGGTGGGCGCGGTGACGACCGTACCGCCCCCCGCATTTTCTTCGCTTGTCGCAAAGGCGAAGGCGCACAGATGCCGCTTCTCGCGCTCTTCGGGCTCCTCGTCCTCGGGTTTCGTTTCGAAGAGGATCTTGGCTTTCCTGTCCACTTTCAGGCTCCCGGGGAGCTTTCCTGTCGCCGTAAGCCCCTTATGGATCGTCTGTTTCATCGTGCTCCAGACGTTCATGAGGAAGTCTTTGACCGACTCCCCCTCAAAATCGTATACGACTTGCCCGAGGGGAACATTTTTCGTCTTGCAGTACTCCATGATCTCGGAGAAGGTGCGGAATGGATAGGCCTCTTCCGCCTCGATCATGGGTTCGCCCGCCGCACGCACGCTTCCGCCCCCGACGGAGAGATAGGTGACGCGCTTGAGCTCCTTCCCTTCCGCATCGTAACCCACAAGCTCCATCGTATTGGGATGTTCCAGTGCGCGGGGATTTTTTTTATCGAAGATCACTTCGATGGGCTTCCCCTGCCCCTCGAACACGTCGATGATCGCCCTGTCCGTCAGATGCCCCTTTCCGGTGAGAGCCAAAGAACCGTAGAGGACAGCGCGATAGGACGCCGCGTCACCGCAACGGCTCAAAAAGTCCTTTGCCGCCCGCTCGGGCCCCATGGTATGGGAGCTCGAAGGCCCTCTCCCGATCTTATAAAGTTCCCTGAGTGATTGCATTGTTCCCCCCTCAAGATTTTTTGCCCGAAAACGCCCCTTTTTTTCGAAAAAAGGCAATACTATGGGCATGACCATCCTCTATGTAGGCTTTGCCGTCTACATCCTCGCCGTCAACTTCTATGCTTTCCGGTTTCTCAAAACGCAAAAGGAAAATTACGAAGCGGGAGACGGGATCAAGGGAGACGGAAAATTGCTCCTCGCCGCACTGCTCGGCGGGGCGGTCGCCATATATGCTTCCATGTTCTTTCTGCGGTTCCGCCTCGGCAACCTCTTCTTTATGATCTTTATGCCGCTCCTCGCCGTGCTCAACATCTATTGCTTTTTCTTGGGTTTCCGCGGAATTTATATGTTTTTTTGACTATCCCCGAAAGTTCGCTTCCAGCCATTTGGCGACGCCGTCCTCTTCACTGTAGCCGATGACCCCCGTCGCCTTTTCTTTCAGCCAGCTGTCCGCATTCATGACGGCATATTTTTCGTCACAGACATCGAACATATCGGAGTCGTTGGACGTGTCGCCGAAACAGACGACCCTGTCGGATCCGAGGTGCTCCTTCAAAAAACGGACGCCGTTCGCCTTGGTCGCCTCGCGCGGGGAGATCTCCATCCAGAAATCGTTTTGATAGACTTCGGGATGAAAGATACAGATGAAGCGCGGGTCGTATTTGAGAATGTCCCACGCCTTTTCAAGCTGTTCCCGCGGGCAAATACACTTGAAATAAAAGATATATCCGCCGAGAAGTTCCTCTTCGGTTGAGACGGGGTCGATACGGGCATCCCCCCTGCGGCGGTACAGATAACGCCCGATCCCGGGATTTTCCTTCCCCATCTCATAGGCGATGCGCTCGCGCCCGGCGCACCGTGCGCCGAACACAAAGGGCGGGATCCCAAACTCTTTGAGCACGGAAAAGACGTAGCGCTTCTCCTCTTCCGTAAAGAGCACGGAGCGGAGCGTCTCGCCCGTCGTATAATCATAGATGAGCCCGCCGTTATAGAGCACAACGGGCGTGCGGATCTTTAAGCCTTCCACCGAGCGCTTGGCGCTGAGTGCTGAACGCGCCGTCGCAAACGTAAAAGACATGCCCTCATCGATCAAGGCATTGAGTTTTTCACGGCTGTAAAGCGATACGCGCTCTTCCTTTGTGAGCAGGGTTCCGTCGAGGTCCGTAACATAGAGCGTTTTCATGCAAGATCCCCCTCCCGATCCTTTCTGATTCCATTATATCTCGGATAAGAAAATTATAACACAAGCGGGATAGGAATGCAAGCCGAATTCATCTTCTTGACCGACGGAAAGCGCAAAGATCGAACGAAAAATTTTTTTGTGAAAAATGTTACCAAACCCCTTGAAAAACTGTTGACATATCTGTGAATCTTTGATAAAATAAGCAAGCATTGACCGATTGCGGGTGTAGTTCAGTGGTAGAATCCCAGCCTTCCAAGCTGGTCGCGTGGGTTCAATTCCCATCACCCGCTCCAATTCGTAAGTCTCAGAGATGTGCGAAACTTCGAGGCAAGTCAAATATGCGCCTGTAGCTCAGGTGGATAGAGCAACGGCCTTCTAAGCCGTGTGTCAGGAGTTCGAGTCTCTTCAGGCGCAC
>CANRIY010000116.1 GCA_947630775.1 uncultured Clostridia bacterium
AGACCTTTGCGAAGGCGATGGGCATGGAGATCGAGGAGTTCTCGCGGCTCGGGCTCTTTGCGAAGCGTCCCGTGGAGCTCGGTTCGCGCTGTACGGTGTTTATGAACAGCTCCGTGAAACAGGCGCAGAAGGAGGGGGCGAGCGTCGAGGATATCTCCGCGGGGCTCTCCTCGTCCATTGTGAAGAATGCAATCTATAAGGTCATCCGCGCGCGGACGCCCGAAGAGCTTGGGAGCCACATCGTCGTACAGGGGGGGACCTTCCTCAACGACGCCGTGCTTCGTTCCTTCGAAAAGGAGACGGGAAAGGAAGTCGTCCGTCCCGCGATCGCTGGGCTCATGGGCGCGTTCGGCGCGGCGCTCTACGCGAAGGAGAACACGCCGCAGGACAAGCTCATCTCCGATCTTCTCACCGAAGCGGAGCTTGCGGGCTTTACATACGCTTCCCGCTCCGTCAACTGCGGCGGGTGTACTTCCCATTGCAACGTCAATATTCTTACGTTCTCGGACGGAAGAAGGTATATCTCGGGCAATAAGTGCGAGCGCGGCGCGGGGCTCAAAGTCAAAAAGGACGTGCCCGACATCTATGCCTACAAATATCAAAAGCTCCTCTCCCTTCCTTCCCATACCGAACATCCCCGCGCGAAGGTGGGGCTTCCCGTCCAGCTCGTCATGTTTGAACAGCTTCCCCTCTGGGTCGGCTTTTTCGAGACGTGCGGGTTTGAAGTCGTTCTCTCCGAAAAGAGTTCGAGGGAGCTCTATTTCAAGGGGCAGCATACCGTCGCGAGCGACACCGCATGTTATCCCGCCAAGCTCATGCACGGGCACATCGAAAGCCTTCTCGACAGCGGCGTCGATTTCATCTTTTATCCCTGCGAGAGCTATGATCTGGACGAGCACGACAGCGTAAACCATTATAACTGCCCCGTCGTTGCCTATTATCCCGAACTCTTGAAGGCAAACAATGAGCGGCTGAATGCCGACAACTTCATCATGCCCTATCTCGATCTCAACGACGAGAAAACGGCGGTGAAGGCGCTCGGCAAGGCCCTTCGGAAATACCGCCTTCCCGCCTCTCTCATCAAAAGGGGACTGCGCGAAGGGCTCGCCCGCCTCGCCGATTTCCACCAAGATGTGGTGAACGAGGGGAAAAAGATCCTCGCAAATGCGGAGAGGGAGGGCAAACAGGTCGTGATCCTCGCGGGAAGGCCCTACCATGTCGACCCCGAGATCAATCACGGCATCAACAAACTGCTCGGCTCGCTCGATCTTGCGGTGCTCTCCGAGGACGCCGTCTTTGAGGAGGGGAACCTCGTCAAGGTCAACGTGCTCAACCAGTGGACGTACCATGCAAGGCTGTATCGGGCGGCGGAATTTGCGACGAGGCATCAGAACGTCAACCTCGTCCAGCTCGTCTCGTTCGGTTGCGGCATCGACGCGATCACGACGGACGAAGTGCGCGCCATCCTCGAAAAGAGCGGCAAACTCTATACGCAGATCAAGATCGACGAGATCACGGGACTCGGCGTTGTGAAGATCCGTCTCCGCTCCATGCTCGCGGCGATCGAGGAACAGCAAAGGAGGGAACAAGTATGAAAAGGGACGAGCAAACCGTCGATTTCACCGAAAATTATCCCCGTTTCACTCCCGAGATGAAAAAGACGCACACCATCCTCGTGCCGGACATGCTCCCGTGGCATTTCGATCTTCTGATCCACGTCATGCGGCGGGAGGGGTACCGTGTCGACGTCCTGCATAACGAGGGGCGGGAGGTCATCGACGAGGGGCTCAAACACGTCCATAACGACACCTGTTTCCCCGCGCTGTGCGTCATCGGTCAATATCTCAACGCCCTCAAGAGCGGCAAATACGATCCCGACAAGACGGCGGTGCTCATCACGCAGTCGGGCGGCGGATGCAGGGCGAGCAATTACGTCCCGCTCATCCGCAAGGCGCTGAGGGCGGAGTTTCCCCATGTCCCCGTGCTCTCCCTGAACTTTTCGGGACTCGAAAAGGGGAACGGGCTGGAACTCAATTTGGGCTTTTTGCTCCGTCTCGGATATTCGATCTTCTACGGCGACCTCATCATGAGCTGTTTCAACCAGACAAAACCGTACGAAAACAACGAGGGGGACAGCGCAAAGGCGCGCGTCAAGTGCGTGGAAGAGATCAAAAAAGCGCTCGACGGCGGAAAATACAAGAAGTTGAAACGCCATGTGAATTTTATTCTCGAAACCTTCGCGGCGGTGCCCGTCACGCGGCGGAAAAAGGTGAAAGTGGGCATCGTGGGGGAGATCTATGTGAAATATTCCCCGCTCGGGAATTCCCATCTCGAAGATTTCCTTCTGAAAGAGGACTGCGAGCCCGTCGTGCCCGCCCTGATGGATTTTATCCTCTATTGCGTCATCAACAACGTCAACGACGCCAGGCTGTACGGCAAAAACAGGAAGTCTGCGCTCGTTTTCAGATACGTCTACCATTATCTCTACGGCAAGCAGAAGAAGATCATCGCCCTCACGAAGAAGCACGGCGTCTACGAGCCCCTGCACGATTTCGAACATCTGCGCAGATGTGCAGATAAGGTCATCAACCAAGGGGTCAAGATGGGGGAGGGCTGGCTCATCCCCGCCGAGATGGCGGCGCTCGCCGAGACGGGGACGGACAACATCGTCTGCGCCCAGCCGTTCGGGTGCCTGCCCAACCATATCGCGGGCAAGGGAGCGATCCGCGTCCTTAAAGAGCTTTATAAGAACGAAAACATCGTGCCCGTCGACTACGACCCTTCGGCGACCAAGGTCAATCAGGAAAACCGCATCAAACTGATGCTCGCTACTGCAAGAGAAAATTTGGGAATGTGACCGCATATGGATCATTTCGACGACTACCTGAACATTCTCGGCGAAGAACTCCTGCCCGCGACGGGGTGTACGGAGCCCGTCGCCGTCGCCTACGCCGCGGCGCTTGCACGGCAAACGCTGGGGGAGATCCCCCTGCGTGCCGAGATCTCTGTCAGCGGGAATATCCTCAAAAACGTCAAGAGCGTCATCGTCCCCGGTACGGGCGGGCTCAAAGGCGTTGCGGCGGCAGTCGCGGCGGGGATCGTCGCGGGAGATGCGGCGCAGGAGCTTGACGTCCTCTCATCGCTCACCGATGAGGACAGGGCGAAGATCAAAGACTACCTCTATACCGTCCCGATCACCGTCGGCAAGGCGGCGGGGAAGTGTGTTTTCGACATCGGCGTGCGGGTCTTTTCGGCGGAAGGATCGGCGTTCGTGCGGATCGAGGGACGGCACACCAACGTCGTGGCGATCGAAAAAGACGGAAAACGGGTGAAATGCGGGAAACTGTGCAAGGAACACGCCTGCGGCAGGAAGCTCACCGTCGCCGACATCGTGCACTTTGCGGACGGGGTCGAGATCGAAAAAATCGAGCCGCTCATCGGGCGGCAGATCGAATATAATATGGCGATTGCAAAGGAAGGGCTCGCGGGAGATTACGGGGCGCACATCGGCAGAGTGCTCCTCTCCGCATACGGCGAGAGCGTGCACAACCGCGCCAAGGCGTACGCGGCGGCGGGCTCGGATGCGAGGATGAACGGCTGTCCGCTTCCCGTCGTCATCGTCTCGGGGAGCGGAAACCAGGGGATCACGGCAAGCGTGCCCGTTGCGGTGTATGCAAGGGAGCTGAATGTCCCGCGCGAAAAGCTCATCCGTGCGGTCGCGCTCTCCGATCTCGTGACGGTCCGCCTCAAAGACGGCATCGGGCGGCTCTCCGCATACTGCGGCGCCGTAAGTGCTGGGGTCGGCGCGGGCGCGGGTGTCTGCTATCTGCACGGCGGCGGCTATGACGAGATCGCGCATACCGTCGTCAACGCGCTTGCGATCGCGTCCGGGATCATCTGCGACGGCGCAAAATCGAGCTGTGCCGCAAAAATTGCCTCTGCGGTGGACGCGGGACTTTTGGGGTTTGAAATGTACCGCAGCGGCAGCCAGTTCTACGGCGGCGACGGGATCCTCGAAAGCGGCGTAGAGAATACGATCGACAATGTGAGCGACGTCGCCCGCGAGGGAATGCGCGGCACGGACGAGGAGATCATCAAGCTGATGCTGCGCTCCTGACCGCTTACAGAATGTTTTCGACGGCGGGTTTGTACGTCCCCGGGAGACATTCCGAAAGATGGATGAGAATCGCGAGTTTGGGGAGCGCGAGGGCGTAATTTCCCTCTCCGATGAGCCGCACGGACTCCGCCATGTATTCGTCGATTCGCGTGATATCGTTATGGGGTATCCAGACATGGAGCCTCTCTTTTCTGTCTTCCCATCGGTTTTGTACGACGCGGGCGTCCTCGACGCTCGCGTTTTTCGCGTCCGTTTTTTCATAGAGGCTTTCAAGTTCCGTCCCGAAGTCGGAGAACTCTTTGTCCACAAAGTACCATTCAAAGACGGCGAGCCCGAAAAGTAACGCCGCCGCCACCCCGATCACCGTAAGAGATTTTACCATATGTAAAGTGCATTTATTTCGTTGAATTTGTTTTTTCGTCCACCCCTTGCCCACCCCTTGAGGGGTGGGTGGCACGGCGAAGTCGTGACGGAAGGGGTGTCCTTCAAAACAAATTCAACGAGGAAAGTCACGTTTTTGGGATATTGAGTCACTGTCGCGGAACTTCGCGCCAAAGACGGCGCTCGTGCCGCCCTTAGTAGCACAATAGAAGTGCGGGCGGGGCGCTCGAAAGGACAATAAGTCGAAGGGGTTCGACAAATTGAGTCACCCACGGCGGAAGTGAATTCCGCCTAAGGGAGCTGGCGCGCTGTCCTTGCGCGACTGAGGTGGGCATCCTTGGCTCCCCTTGTAGGGGAGCTGGCGCGCTGTCCTTGCGCGACTGAGGGGTTTTCTTGGAAACCCTATCCCCCGCTGCGCGGGTACTGTCTCATGCGGGTAGAGACCCGCGTAACTTCGCGCCTGTGGCGCTCGTGCCGCCCTTCGACGACAAAAGAACGTGCGGGCGGGGCGGTCAGCATTTGCCCGAAACA
>CANRIY010000117.1 GCA_947630775.1 uncultured Clostridia bacterium
GCACGTTGGAATTCGAAGATCACCGCCCTCTCTACGACTGGGTGGGGATCAATTTGGGTTTCTCGCCCAAGCCCCGCCAGATCGAGTTCGCGCGGCTGAATCTTACCAATCTCGTGATGAGCAAGCGGTATCTCAAAAAACTCGTCGAAGAGGGCTCCGTGCACGGCTGGGACGATCCGAGGATGCCCACCCTTGCGGGGCTTCGCAACCGCGGGATCCCCGCCGAGGCGATCAAGGACTTCTGCGCAAGGGCGGGGGTCACCAAGGCGCAGTCGGAGTGCGAGATCGGCTACTTCGAAGCGGTCGTGAGGGACTATCTCAACGCCCACGCCCCCCGCGCCATGGCGGTCGTCGAACCGTTGAAGCTCACCATTACCAACTATGAGGGGAGCGAGGAGACGGACTTTGAGATCAACCAGCTCGACGAAAACGCGGGCACGCGCAAGATCGTGTTCGGGAAGGAGCTCTATATCGAAAAATCGGACTTCTCCCTCGACCCGCCGCCCAAGTACCACCGCCTGAAGATCGGCGGATATTGCAGGCTCAAGAGCGCCTACATCGTGCGGGCGGACGAGGCGGTCACGGACGAAAAGGGCAACGTTGTCGAGGTGAAGTGCACCTACTTCCCCGAGAGCCGCTCGGGAAATGACACGAGCGGGATCAAGGCGAAGGGGGTCCTGCACTGGGTGAATGCAGAAAGGTGCGTCGACGCGGAACTGAGGCAGTACGACCATCTTCTCCGCGACGCCGATTACAGCGGGCAGGACTTTTCGGAGCGGATCAATCTCGACAGCGAGCACATCTTCCATGCAAAGGCCGAGCCCTACCTTGCGGAAGCCATGGACGGGACGGCGTTCCAGCTCATGCGGACGGGGTACTACAAGAAGGCGGCAGAGAACGGAAAGCTCATCCTCTCCGAGATCGTCTCTCTCAAAGATAACTTCAACAAATAATTGCGCTTCGGGCGCGGAAATAAGGAGATCGAAAACCAATGGGAATCGTGGAAATCATCTTGATCGCACTGGGGGGCATCGCCCTCATATCCGCCGTATACGGCGCGTTGCGCCGCTTTTCGCGGATCACATGGATCGGATGGCAGATCCTCATCGCCTTCGGGATCGTCTTTGCCTTCGGGCAGATCGACCTTGACGGCACGGGCGGATTTGTCCTGTCTCTCGTGGGGTTCACGGTCGCGGCGGTCGTTCCGCTCGTCCTCGAATATATCGGAAGAAAACTTCTCGTCACGAACCGCATTCTGGCGCCGCGCACGGGGGAGATGGTGTTCGACAGGATCTTCGGCGCGGTCACGGCGATCCTCGCCACGCTGAGCTTCTTCCTTGTCCTCGGCGGCTTCGGGCTCGCCCTGACGGAAACCGTGATGGGCGAGACGCTGATCGACATCTCGGTCTGGACGGACTTCTTCAAAAATTACGCGCTCGACCTGTTCACCGTTGCACTCTATCTCATCGTCATCCGTGCGGGGTGCCGTCTCGGGATCCTGAACGCCCTGCGGGTGCTCCTCGTCGCCATTTTGCTTGTAGGCGGCTTCTTCGGAAGTTTTCTGCTCGCGACGCGCGTCGGCTTCGGGGTCTCCTTCTCGCATTGGATCGGGGGGCTCTTTTCGGGGCTTCCGCGCATGCTCGGCGCGATGATCGGCGCCGTCATTGCGACCTTTCTTTTCACCCTCGTCTGCTTCGCCGTCATCATGGTGCTCAACAAACTTATGGACATGGGGATCCGAAAACTCCGCGGCGTGACGGCGGTCTCGATCGTCGATTCCCTGCTCACGGGCCTGCTCTTCGCCGCCCTCTTCATCGCCGTGGCGGTGGGGCTGTATACGGGCTATTCCGCGCTCTCGGGACTCGACCTCGGTGCGATGCTAAGCGATCTGCTCGGTTCGCTGGGCGTAGACGCGGATCTCGGCGGCGTCGAAGATCTTGTGAAGAATATTACGGACTCCCTCGTCGAGTTCGTGCGTTCTGCGCCTCTTTCGCGCATCATCTACGACGCGAACCCTCTCGCGGCGCTCTTGTAGACAGAATATAAACCCCTCCCTTTGTGCATAATGAAGGAAGGATATGCCGGACAAACGCACACATCACCTGCTCATGCACATCAACGCGCTCTGCGCGGACGGAAGTTATAAGATTGTGGAAAAAAACGAGCTCCTGTCCTGTTTCCCCGCAAAACTCGGAACGGACGACAAGGGGCTCGAAAATATGCTCCGCTATCTCAAAGAACACCGCTATATCGACGTCAAGTATGCGCAGGACGGGGTCTATTGCCTCTCTCCCTTGCCGGAGGGACGCATGTATGAGGAACAGGTGCGGCAGGGGAGAGAAGAGGGGCTCCGCCGCCGCGTCTCCGTGTTGCTCCTTACGGCGCTCGGCGCGTTCTTAGGCGCATTTTTGGGCGCGCTTTCGGCACTGGCGCTGGGGGCCGCATGATCAGCGATACCCTCTCCAAGCGCGAGGACGCCGTGATGAACGCCGTCTATACCCTCTCGGCGGGAAGGGAACGCTTTCTCGCCGCGCCTTACGATCTGTTGGCGCTTCTTCCCCCAAAATTGAAATTCGATGAAGAGAAGCTCGAGCGCGTCCTTGGCGATCTCGGGCTTGACGGCTACTTTGAGCTCATTCTCTCGGACAGAAAGGGGGAAAAGGTGTACGTTTTGCACCTCACGGCCCGCGGCATGGGGTACCGCAGGCAGGACGCCCAGCGAAGACGCAGCGTCTATTTCCGTTGGGGGGTCGCCGCGGTCGGCGCGGTCATCACCGCCCTTGTCGGGCTCTTGATCAAGATCGTTTTCAGGTGATCTCCGCTATGGATACGGGGCGCGCCGAAGGAACAGTATGGAACACTGCGATTTCAAATTGAAGGCGCCTTTTGCGCCGACGGGAGACCAGCCCGAGGCGATCAAAAGCCTCACCGAGGGCGTGCTCGACGGGATCCGCACGCAGGTGCTCGTCGGGGTCACGGGGAGCGGCAAGACGTTCACCATGGCGAATGTCATCCAAAATGTCGGGCGGCCGACCCTCGTCATCGCGCACAATAAGACGCTTGCGGCGCAGCTCTGCAATGAGTTCCGCGCCTTTTTTCCCGAAAACCGCGTGGAGTATTTCGTCTCCTATTACGACTACTACCAGCCCGAGAGCTACATTCCCTCGACGGATACTTATATCGAAAAAGATCTCTCCATGAACGACGAGATCGACAAGCTCCGCAACGCCGCGACCTGTTCGCTCGGGGAGCGGGACGATGTGATCGTGGTGAGCTCGGTGAGCTGTATCTACGGGCTCGGCGCCCCCGAGGAGTTTTTCCGCCTCGGCGTCTCCATGCGCCCGGGGCAGGAGATGGCGCGGGACGAGCTATTATCCCGCCTTGTGGATATCCATTATTCCCGCAACGACATGGATTTCAAGCGTTCGACCTTCCGCGTGAGGGGGGACGTCGTGGAGATCTTTCCCGCATCCAATTCCGAAGTCGCCGTCCGCGTGGAGTTTTTCGGCGACGAGATCGACAGGATCTCCGAAGAG
This sequence comes from uncultured Clostridia bacterium, assembly GCA_947630775.1. Classification (GTDB taxonomy): domain Bacteria; phylum Bacillota; class Clostridia; order Christensenellales; family Borkfalkiaceae; genus Gallimonas. The sequence goes on from CANRIY010000117.1 coordinate 3,537, forward strand.
GACGTCACGACGGGGAAGATCGTCTCCGAGCTCAAACATGCCGTCATCTTCCCCGCGAGCCACTACGCCGTGGGGAGCGAAAAGCTGAATTCCGCCCTTGCGATGATCGCACAGGACTTAGAGGGCGAAGTCAAGGCGTTCGAGGACGCGGGAAAACTCCTCGAAGCCCAGCGGCTCCGCCAGAGGACGGAGCACGACCTCGAGATGATGCGCGAGATCGGCTACTGCTCGGGGATCGAAAATTATTCCCGCTATTTCGACGGAAGAAGCCCCGGCCAGCCCTCGTTTACCCTTCTCGACTACTTCCCGCCGAATTTCCTCGTCTTTATCGACGAGAGCCATATGACGATCCCCCAGATCCGCGCCATGTATAACGGCGACAGGGCGAGAAAGATCAATCTCGTCGAATACGGCTTCCGCATGCAGTCCGCGTACGACAACCGCCCCCTCACCTTTGAGGAATTCGACGCCCGCGTGCCCCAGCTCATCTGCGTTTCGGCGACGCCCGCGCCCTACGAGCTCGGCGAGGCGGGCAACGTCGTGGAACAGCTCATCCGCCCGACGGGGCTCCTCGATCCCCCCGTGGAAGTCCGCCCCACCAAGGGGCAGATCGACGACCTTCTCTCCGAAGTCAACACCGTCGTGAAGACGGGCGGGCGGGTGCTCATCACCACCCTCACCAAGCGCATGGCGGAAAATCTCACCGATTATCTGAAGGAATCGGGGGTCAAGGTCCGCTATATGCACTCCGATGTCGACACATTGGAGCGCATCGACATCATCAACGGGCTGAGAAGCGGGGAATTCGACGTCCTCTGCGGAATCAACCTTTTAAGGGAAGGGCTGGACCTTCCCGAAGTCAAACTTGTCGCCATTTTAGACGCCGACAAAGAGGGATTTTTGCGGAGCGAGACCTCCCTCGTGCAGACGATCGGCCGCGCCGCCCGGAATGCGGAGGGCAGGGTCGTCATGTATGCGGACACGATGACGGGAAGCATGGAACGGGCGATCGGCGAGACCAACCGCCGCCGCAAGATCCAACAGGCATATAACGAGGCGCACGGGATCGTCCCGCGCACCATCGTCAAGGAGATACAGTCCACGCTCTCCATCACGGGAAAGGCGAAGAAGGGCGCGGAGATCAAAATGAAGGATATTCCCGAGGAGATCGAGCATCTCAAGGCGCTCATGCGCGTTGCGTCGAACGCGCTCGACTTCGAACGCGCCATCGAGATCCGCGAGACCATCAACGAACTGAGAAAGAGAATGCGAAAGTAATTGTTCGCTTGCTTCCCCTTTTAGGGGAAGTACCCGCGCAGCGGGGGATAGGGTTTCCAAAACCCCTCAGTCACTTCGTGACAGCTCCCCTAAGAGGGGAGCCAAGGGGCCCACCTCAGTCACCTTGCGGTGACAGCTCCTCCTAAGGAGGCGCCATGCAGCCCCCTCCGTGGGGGAGGAGCGGCGTCATTCTCCTCAACAG
>CANRIY010000118.1 GCA_947630775.1 uncultured Clostridia bacterium
ACCACGCTGTACAGCGGGGCGGAAGTGCCCGACGCTTCGGCGGGCGAGACGGGAGATCTCTATCTCGACACGAAGAGCGGCGTGCTTTACCAAAAGGGAGAATCCCTTTGGAGCATCGTCGTGACGCTCAGGGGCGAAAAGGGCCGCGACGGCGTCATGTGGTTCTCGGGCGAGACCGATCCCGACAAGCTCCCCGAAGGCGATCTGACCCTCACGGGCGCCCAAAAAGGTGACTTCTATCTGAACACGAAGGAATTTACCGTCTGGCAGCTTCAGGCGGACAAGACCTGGAAGAATTTCGGGACCATCAAAGGGGGAGAAGCTCCTCGCGGAACGTTATGGTTTATGGGAACTACGGAGCCGGGCGGTGCCGATCTTTCCGATGTGAGGGAGGGGGATTTCTATTTCCGCAGCGCATACATCGACGATGAGGCAAAGGCGGAAAAATATCAAATTTATCATTTTGAGAGCGGCAGATGGGCCGTCAAGGTCTCGGTCATCATCAAGGATCTCTCTGCGTTCTACGGAGCGGACGGGACTTCGCATTTCAGCGACAACGGCCGTACGGTCACGGTCACGGGCGTGGCCGAAGGCGTGACGGATCTCACGATCCCCGGGGAACTCAACGGGAAACCCGTCGCAATCGGCGAGGGCGCATTTGCAAGCAGTTCTCTTCGGTCGGTCACAATCGAAGAAGGTGTGACTTCCGTCGGAAAGAATGCCTTTAAGAACTGTACCGGTCTTACGGACGTCACTTGGAATGCGGTAAACGGCGGGAATCAAGCGGCGTCATCATCATCGCAATCAATATTCGCAGGCTGTTCCGCTTTGGAGTCTGTCACGTTTGGGGAAAACGTGGAAATGATTCCCAAGTATGCATTCTCTGGTTGCAGCGACCTCAAAAACGTTACATTCAATGATAAATTGACCACGATCGGGTACAATGCGTTCAGAGGATGCTCAAATCTTTTAGACGTAACGCTTCCGGAAAGCCTGACCACAATAGAGGATTGGGCATTTTACGCTTGCAAGGCGCTTACGGAGATCACGATCCCCGCGAATGTAAGCAGATTAGGAAGTAATGCATTTGATGGTTGCGATCATATCACAAGCGTAACGATCGATTCGGGGAGCCAATTAAAAGAACTGGCAAACATCGGCGTTTATACATTTGAGAATTGCACATCGCTTAGCCGGGTTTCAATCGGCGAAGGCGTGGGCGCGATCGGGAAGCGGATGTTCTATAAGTGCACTGCGCTTCAATCCATCACGATCCCCGATGGCGTGGAAGAGATCGGAGAACTTGCGTTCAGCGGAAGCGGGCTTACGGAAATTACGATCGGAAGCGGCGTTCAAACGATAGGCATCAACGCGTTCCAAAACTGCACAAGCCTTGCAAGCGTTACGTTCGGAAAGAGCGTTTCATCCATCGGAAGTTCGGCGTTTGACGGCTGTTCCGCGCTTGCCACGATGAATGTTGACGGCGAGAACGGGACGTTCAGGGCAGAACAGAATTGCGTCATTGAAAAAGATACAAATCGTTTGGTATTGGGCTGCAAGAGCAGTGTGATTCCCGCGGGCGTCGTGTCGATCGGAGCAAAAGCATTCTATAAAACCGAAATCGCAGATGTTACGATCCCGACGAGCGTGACTGCGATCGAAGAGTCGGCGTTTGAAGAGTGCAAATCACTTACAACATTAAGTTTTGCTTCGGATAGTAAGTTGGCCGAGATCGGGAAGAAGGCATTTGTAAACTGCGAGAACCTCGGAGGGGACATCGTCATTCCCGATAGCGTCACGACGGTTGGAAGCCAAGCGTTCTCGGGGTGCAAAAATCTTACGGGAGTGACGCTCGGCAAAGGCATCACGATCATTGCCGACAGTATATTTAACGGCTGCACAAGCCTTGCGAGTGTAACGCTCGGCGGCGACGTGCAGTCGATCGGCGATTATGCATTTGATTCTTGCGCATTTACAAGTATTACGCTCCCCGCAAGCGTGACAAGTATTTCAAAGAGTGCGTTTCATGCTTGTAATTCGCTTGCGAGCATAACGTTTGGCGGGACGACGGAACAATGGAAGGCATTGGAAGAGGCCACAAATTTCATTACGTCCTACTTAAAAACGACGACCGTCACAGTGACTTGCACGGCTGAGGAAGGCGGCGGCGGATTGACCTATGTGAACGGCGTTTTGCAGGGATAAGCTCACAGACGGGTAAACTCCTTGCCCGTAAATATTCACACGACAAAAAAGAGAGGTTTGCCTCTCTTTTTTGTATGCCGCCCGATTTCAAATGGGGCAAAGGGGGGCCTCGGCGCCCCTCATAGGGGGAGCCAAGGGGTGGCCTCATCCCGAGCGAAGCGAGCGGATCTCATAGACCCACGGGCGTCCGTACTTACGAGGGGATTCACTCGCCCCTTACGGGGCTCGGAATGAGGGACGTCCTCACCATGCGCCGTCCGAAGCAAGGGTGCCGAGGGGCGGACGCTTTTGCTTGCCATAGTTTGAAAAATGTGCTATAATCCCCGTATGAAGGTCTGGGCGATCAGCGATCTGCACCTTTCCGGGCTCTCGAATAAGCCGATGGACGTATTCGGTCCCGATTGGGAGGGGCATTTCGAAAAAATTCAAGCCGACTGGCGGGAAAAGGTCGGCGGGGACGACGTCGTTCTCATCGGCGGAGACACCTCGTGGGGCATGAAGCTCAGCGAGGGCATGTACGATGTGAATTCTCTTTCTGCGCTCCCCGGGAAAAAGGTGTTCGTCCGCGGCAACCACGATTATTGGTGGAACGGCATCACAAAACTCCGTGCGCTCCGCCCCGATCCCGGCTTTTATTTCCTGCAAAACGACTGTGTGAAGTTCGGAAACGTCGTCATTGCGGGCTCCCGCGGCTGGACATGCCCCGGCAGCGCCGATTTTACCGAACACGACATGACGCTCTACAAGCGGGAAGCGGAGCGCTTCCGCCTCGCCTTTCAGGAAGTGAAAAAGGTGCGTATGGAGAATGATATTCTCATCGTTCTCATCCATTTTCCGCCCATGGGGCTCAAAAAAGAGGATACGCTCTTTACGGAGCTGTTCAAGGAAAACGGCGTCGATAAGGTCGTGTTCGGGCACTTGCACGGAAGCGTATATTTTCCGCTCAGGACGGAACAGGACGGCATCGAATACTTTCTGACCTCTTGCGACAAGACCCGTTTCTCCCTCACGCGGATTTTATGAAAAAAGATCAAAGCTCCCCCCAAGGGGGAGTTTTTGCATATTTGTTGCGGGCGGCTCATACGCTATCCGTATGGAACAGTACGCCCGTCCGCTTCAGACGGTGCTCCGTGAGATCGGGAGCGCCGAAGAGGGGCTCAGCCTCGAGGAAGCGGCAAAGAGATTGCAGGAAAACGGAAAAAATGTCTTGAAAGAGGGGAAAAAGAAGAGCAAACTTGCCCTCTTTTTTGCACAATTCAAAGATCTCATGACCCTGATCCTCATCGCCGCGGCCTGCCTTTCGGGGGCGCTCGCATATCTCACGGGGGACACGGGCGAGGTCGTCGATACGGCGATCTTGCTCTTCATCATCCTGCTCAACGCCCTTGTGGGGTTTTTGCAGCAATACCGTGCAGATGCGGCGATCGAGCATCTCAAGGCGCTGTCGGGAAGCGTCGCAAAGGTCGTGCGGGAGGGGAAACTCCTCACGGTCGGTGCGGAAGAGCTCGCCGTCGGCGATGTCATCGAACTTTCGGAGGGAGACCGCGTGCCCGCGGACTGCCGCATTCTCTCCTCAGACGACTTCCGCGTGGACGAATCCGCGCTGACGGGGGAGAGCCTTCCCGTCAAAAAGTACGACTGCGTCGTGTCCTCTTCCGCCCTCTCCGCCCGCACGAATACGGCGCATATGGGGACCTTTTGCGTGCGGGGCAACGCGCGCTGCGTCGTCGTCGGGACGGGCATGGACACCGAGATGGGCAAGATCGCCGATCTGCTCGAAAACAGCGCCCCCGCGCCGACCCCGCTCGACAAGACGGTGACTAAGCTCGGGAAGATCGTCACTGCCTCAGTTTTTGCGGTGGCCGCCGTCCTCTTCCTTGCGGGCATGCTCGCGGGAAGGGTCTCCTTCCTGCAGAACGTGATGAACGCCGTGGCGATCGCCGTCGCCGCGATCCCCGAGGGCATGGGGGCGGTCGTGACCGTGATCCTTGCCATGGGGGTGCGGCGGATGGCTTCCGCACGCGCCGTCGTGAGAAAGCTCGCCGCGGTGGAGACGCTCGGGAGCTGTTCCGTCATCTGTTCGGACAAGACGGGCACGCTCACAAAGAATAAAATGACCGTCGAGGAGATCGCAACGGATTGCTCCTCGGCGGAAACCTATGCGGGGACGGAAGGGCAGAAGCGGCTTCTTGCCTGCATGCGTGCCTGCCATACTGTCAAGGGAACGGCGGGAAATTATACGGGAGACCCCACCGAGATCGCCCTCGTGGAGTACGCCGACCGCTTCCATGTGCCTTTTTCGGGGGAGAGGGTCGGCGTCACGCCCTTCACCTCGGAGCGGCGAATGATGAGCGTCCTCGTAAAAAAAGAGGGCGAAGTCCGTCTCTATGCCAAAGGCGGCACGGAGACGATCCTCGGAAAATGTGATAAAATTTTAACGCCGCATGGCGTCCGTCCGCTCACGGGAGAGGATAAAGGGCGGATCGCGGCGCGGGAGCGGGAGTTTTCTTCCCGTGCCATGCGGGTGCTCGCCTTTGCGGAGGGGGAGCGCGAGGAGCGCGGGCTCCTCTTTTTGGGGCTCGCCGCCATGCTCGACCCGCCCAAGGAAGGGGCGAAAGAGGCGGTTGCGGCATGCAAGCGGGCGGGCGTCAAGACGGTGATGATCACGGGGGATTCCCCCGAAACGGCGTTTGCGATCGCTTCCCGCCTCGGAATTGCCGAACGGCGGAGCGAGGTCGTCACGGGGGAAGAAATGGACGCGCTCGGCGAGCGGTACGCCGCGCAGGCAAAGGAGTATTC
>CANRIY010000119.1 GCA_947630775.1 uncultured Clostridia bacterium
AGGCCACGCCTCCTGTCGCGGCGCAGCTCACAGTGCACCGCACTGTTGAGCAGAATTGCGCCGCTCCACTCAATTTGTCGAACCCCTTCGACTTAATGTAATTGCAAAGCGATGTTCGGAGTAGCCCGATTGATGCAGGAGGAAGGTTCGCTCGTTCATTTCTTTTCGAAGTCCCCCCCATCCGTCACGGCTACGCCGTGCCACCCTCCCCCCGAGGGGGTAGGGCTTGGGGACGAGCAAAGAAATGAACGAAACTAAAAAAAGGAGTTTTTATGATCGGTTGTGTGATCGCAATGGACAGGGAAGCGGAGCTTCTTCTCGATCAAATGGAAGTAGAAAATATCAAAACAATGTACGGAAAAACGCTGCACATCGGCAGGGCGTTCGGGCATGAAGTCGCCCTCGTCACCTGCGGCGTCGGGAAGGTCAACGCGGCGGCGGGTGCGTGCGCCGCGATCTCCGCGGGTGCGGACGTCGTGCTCAACTTCGGCGCGGCGGGCGGATTGAAGCCCGAAAACACCGAGGTCGGCGAACTCTATCTCATCGAAAAAACCGTGCAGTACGACTTCGACCTTCACGAGATCAACGGCGTGCCCGTCGGTACTCTTGACGGCGAGACGGAGAACTTCCTGCCCCTCTTCTGTCCCGCGGGGCTTGACTTCCCCCGCCGCGCGCTCGGCACGGGGGACCGCTTCGACGACTCTCCCATAGACCATGCCCTGCTCCTCAGCCTCGGATGCGATGTGAGGGATATGGAAGCGGGCGCGATCGCGCAGGTGTGCAAGTATGCAGGCGTGCCCTTTGTGAGCATAAAGGCGATCTCCGACGTGTACGGCTCGGGCTCGACGACCGAGCAATTCCGCAAGAACTGCAAGCTCGCCCTTTTGAACCTCAAAGCGCACCTCAAAGAAATTTTGGAGGGGTTGGAATAAACCTATGGAAAAGATCCCTTCCTTTCAAAAAAATCACGACATCTTGCAGCCGGGGCTGCATATGTTCCCGCCCCAAAACGGCGTGACGACCTTCGATCTGAGGTTCAAAAAACCCAACGCGGGCGATTTTCTCACCCCCGACGCGCTCCATTCGGTCGAACACATGATGGCGACCGTCCTTCGCAACAGCCGCGAAAAGGGCAACATCGTCTACTTCGGCCCCATGGGCTGCCGCACGGGGTTCTATCTCCTCACCGTGAATTTGGGCTACGGGGAAGTCCTCGCGCTCCTGAAAGAGTGCATTCCCGTCGCGCTGTCCCTTTCCGAAGTCCCGGGTGCAAAACGCGAGGAATGCGGAAACTACCTCGCGCACGACCTCGAAGGCGCAAAGAAAGAATTGCGGAAATATCTTGAAATTTTGGAGAAATTATGATAGATTTAGGTGATTGGAAACAGCCGCTCGCCCCCCTCTTTGCGGATGAACGATATCTGAAAATACGGGAGTTTCTCAAATACGAATACTCCCACTATATCGTTTACCCCGATATGTACGACCTCTTTAACTGTTTCCGCTACACGCCCTTTTCGGATGTGAAAGCGGTCCTGCTCGGGCAGGATCCCTATCATGAAGTGGGACAGGCGCACGGATTGTGCTTTTCGGTGCAGGACGGGATCCCCAAGCCCCCGTCCCTTGAAAATATCCTCAAAGAGTTGAAGGACGACCTCGGTTTCCCGCCGCCGAAGAGCGGAAACCTCACCAAATGGGCAAAAGAAGGCGTGCTTCTCATGAATACTTCGCTCACCGTACGCGAGCATCAGGCAAATTCTCATGCAAACTGCGGCTGGAGCTGGTTCACCGACTCCGTCATCGAGCTTTTGAGCCGTGAAAAGGAACATCTCGTGTTTCTTTTATGGGGAGGGAACGCGAGGCGCAAGAAGCCGCTCATCGACGCAAAGAAGCATTTGATCTTGGAGTGCGCCCACCCCTCGCCCCTTTCCGCTTACAACGGCTTTTTCGGTTGCAGACACTTTTCAAAGACGAATGCGTATCTGCTCTCCCACGGCCTCTCTCCCATCGACTGGGATCTCACAAAGTAAGGGCCCCTTGCCCTTGCCTCCGCGTCATTCTGAGACAGTGAGTTATACGCAGTCCGTAATGCAATTCCCGAAGAATCCCGAAGAACGAAGTCCGTCCCTCATTCCGAGCCCCGCAAGGGGCCAATCACGTCACCCTGAGGGCGTCCCCACTTACGTCACCCTGCCCCGCGCGCGTTCTATTGCACTAAGCGCGGCACGCCCCGTGCGCATTCTTATTGCACTAAGCACGGCACGAGCGGGCACCGCCCGCGAAGTAGCGCCGCCCTTGGCGCGAAGTAGCGTAGTCGAATGGTCACCGCATTATAATAATGTGATGCTTCGGCTTCGCTCAGCATGACGTGATTTTAGAATCGTTGCCCACCCCCCTACCCCCCTCCTCGGGAGGGGGCATGTCTGACGCGGTTGTCCCCTTGGCTCCCCCTCGAGGGGGAGCTGTCACCGCAGGTGACTGAGGGGGTGTCGTTCTCAATTACGTCACCCTGAGCCGCCTTCACTCGCTGCCCCTTTTAGGGGAAGTCCCCGAAGGGGAAAGGGGTTCTTGAAAATCACGGCGCCGAGAAACCCCTCAGTCACGCAAGGACAGCGTGACAGCTCCCCTATAGGGGAGCCGAGAAAACCTCCATTGTCCCATTTGAAAATCGGGCGAAACACAAAAAAGAGAGGCGAACCTCTCTTTTTTGTCGTGTGGATATTTACGGGCAAAGGAGTTTACCCGTCTGTGAGTAAAATCATTCGGCAACCGCCGCAAGGAAATCCTCGTAGGTCATTCCCGCCGTGAAGGAACATGTCTCGTCCTTCGCAATGGTGCCATACAGGTGATTTCCCTTTCCGTCCTGATAACCATAATAATCGTAGGACGCTTCTTCCGCACTCCATGAGCAATGTTCAATCGTCGGCATCTCGACCGTTTCATAATCGCCATGGCAATTGGAAAGAATATATTTTCCGCCCGGGATATCGCCGTCTACGAAGCAGTTGGAAAGCGTCATGCCGTCGCCAAGTGCCACGAGCCCGGCAAGTCCGCTCTTAACATCCTCACTGCCATATATATTTTTGTGCGTTCCCTTATAATAGCCGCCTGTAAAATTAGCTTTTACATAGCAGTTTGCAAAAGTAACAGTGTAATTGTTTTTTAGGGTACGGCCATTGATTTGTTGGACGAGACCTCCGACCATCATGGGATTGTAGGACTCCGTCAGAGTAAAGTCAACATAGCAATTTTTGACTTCCGCGTTTCCAGTTACGACGCAAGCAAGGCCGCCCATGTTGGAAAATGCAAGTCCGCTTCCGTTGATCTTGGTACGGCAACCATCGATCGTTCCATTTTCAAAGTGACAAACAAGCCCGCCAAACTGAGGTATTCCATAGGCCCCCGTCGCAAGGACATTTGTCGCTTCAAGCGAGCAATTTTTGATATTGCCCCCGTTCAAATAACCAATCATACCACCTGCATATTGTGCCATAGCCCTCATGGAAAAATTCGTTACATGAACATTCTTAAAGTCCGCATCATATGCCTCTGCCGCCACGGCTCCTACGCTGGCGAAAGATGCATAATATTCTACGTTATCCACTACCTTATCAAGGCTGAGATCCTTGACCATGGCATGCGCTTCGGAAGTCCCCTGGACGCAACCGAAAAGCCCGGTATCACGCCCTGTCAATGCCAATGTGAAGTCGGAAATCGTGTTTCCCTGACCGTCAAAGATCCCTCCGAATTGATGCTGATGATCTCCGATTGTCTTGAATTCTGCGCCCTTCATATCGACATCCGCAAGGAGCAAAACAGTCGTGTTTACAAACGATACTCCACCGTTTACCATATCGCGGAATCCCATCAAACCCGCCGCAGAGGCGATTTTCCATGTGTTTTCGGCGCCCTTCTTGATATTCCCTTCGGCGTCCCATTCGATGTGGTTCACACCTTCGCCGAGATCTACATCCATAACAGAGTTTTGGATCGTAGACTTAAATGTGCCCTCGTGCTGTCCAAGTAAGCCGTAATATACGGGATATATAATTGCAACGGGATCCATAACCTTATAGGAATAGGTCGGGTCGAAATCATCGATCGTAAAAATTTTCCCGTTAAAATGAATGTCCTCAAACATGTGGTCGTTGTTCATAACACAACCGACAATCGCACCAACCTTGCTCTCTCCTTGTGGCATTAGGCCGTTTTCAGCTGCGGCATCCCCAGTGACGATTGCGTTCACGGTAATATGGCTGAACGCCTCGCTGTATTCTGAGAGTCCTACCACACCGCCTACAGCGCAATTACCGACTACGTTGAGATTGGTCATAATATCGGTGAAGATCGAAGCGCCCGACCAACCTACTACGCCACCGATACGATTGGATGAGGAAGAAGTCTTGTTATAATCTGCTCCTGTGCGCCATGTTACATTATAGCATATCATGCTCTCGGGATCCACATTGATGTTGATGTCGGAAAGACGGACTTTGAAAGTTTTCCCGCAGAGACCACCGACCCCGTAACCGCCGCCGCGATAGTCTACAAATCCAGTCACCATGATGTGAGAAATCATGCCGAACTGTCCATCACCACCTTCAGCGTTGCTTGCATTACCGACAAGCGCACCCAAAGCAATGGACTGAACAGCGCAATTTTGCTGTTTGATTTGAACGCCATTCAGGACAAGGTTCGTGAGCGTCGCTCCCTTTGTAAATCCGAAGAAACCGATTTCCGTATCCCCGGTTTGCGACTCGATATAGAGATTACTTATGGTGTAACTACCACCCTCGCCGTTTGCTCCCGTAAAGACGCCTTTGAAAGGGTTCTTTGTGTTCCCGATCGGTTTCCAATCTTCATTCTTAAGATCGACATCTGTCATGAGTTTGACCGTCTTGCTTTCGTATGTATTCGCGCCGATTTCCGTAAACTTGCCCGTACCATTCACGCTGTCGCGGAAGGCTCT
>CANRIY010000120.1 GCA_947630775.1 uncultured Clostridia bacterium
GCGGAGAGCGATCGTCTCCTGTCGCCCGACTCGCTCGGGATCGACGCGGGGACGGGCAAGGCGCACTGCCATATCTCCCCCAAGGAAGGCGCCTTCTATGAGGTGCTTGCCGAACAGTGCGGGGAGGACATCAAAGACGATTTCTCGCTGATGAGCTATTGCAGCCGCCTTTCGGAGGCGAAGAAGCTGTACGAGCGGATCGGGCAGGCGTTTGCGGACGCGCAGGAATTCGGCTACGGGATCGTCCCGCCCCTCGATTCGGAGATGAGCCTTTCCGAACCCACCGTCACCAAAAAGAGCGGAAGGGTCGGGGTCAATCTCAAGGCGGATGCCCCGAGCTATCATATCATCCGCGTCGACGTGCAGGGAGAAGTGCGGCCCGCGCTCGGCAACGAAGAGCAGAGCGAAGCGTTCGCCAAACAGCTCTCGGAGGGCATGGAAACAGAGCCCGCCCGCGCATGGGATACGAATATGTTCGGGAGAACGCTCAAAGACATGCTCGGCGAGGAGCTTCTCCAAAAGAACCGCTCGATGGGCGAGTCGGTGCGCAAAAAGATGCGGCGCACGGTCACGCGGATCGTCAACGAAGGCAAGGGCGGCGTCATCTGTATCCTGTTGTAAGTAAGTGCGCCCCGTAATTTTTTGAAGCTCCTTCCCCCGTCCGAAGTAAGGGCGGGGGAAATCATTGTTTTTTCCTTTACAATCTTTTCCATTGAATCTCTTGACAAACCGTCTCCGTCCGATTATAATACACGGCGGAGGTTAAAAATGGAAAATACACAGAAAAAAGGTCACAAGGCGTTTACGGCAGGGCTCATTTTTCTCGTCATCAGTCTCGTCGCCACGGTGCTCGGGTTCGTCTTTCACGACGAGATCTATGCGGACGGCGCATGGTGCAAGAGCAACCCCAGCAGTATCTCGTTCGTCAACAGCCTGTTGAGGCTTCTGCCCAAACTGCTCAGCACGTTCTCGATCCTGTTTATCACGTTGCTCGTGCTCTACATCGTCTGCACGATCGTCAAGAAGATCTTCAAGGGTACGCCGAGGCGGCTCACCGTCGGGAAACTCGTCAACAGCATCATCAAAGTCGTCATCTGGATCGTATGCGTCATCGCCATTCTCGCCGTCTGGGGCGTGAACGTTGCGGCGCTCATTGCGGGCGCAGGGGTTTTAACACTCGTTATCGGGCTCGGCATGCAGAATCTCATCGCCGACGTCGTCGCGGGGATCTTCCTTGTCTGCGACGGGACCCTTCAGGTCGGGGACATCGTCACCATCGACGGCTGGCGCGGCACGGTGCAGGAGATCGGCATCCGCAACACCAAGCTCATCAATTACAGCGGCGACATCCGCATCGCGAACAACTCCACGATCAAAATATTTGTCAACCAGAGCAGAGAGGATTCCTATCCCACCGTCATCGTCGGGATCCCTTACGAGGAGAATTTACAGCATGTCAAGGAAGTCTTTGAGGCGAATAAGGCAAAGGTCAGGGAGATGTGCCCGTCGCTTATTTCCGACGTCGATTTCAACGGCGTGGATGAGCTCGCCGATTCGAGCGTGAATCTGCACTTCGGCGCAAAATGCAAGGAGAACAACTTTATCCCCGCCCAGCGTGAAATGCGCGGCGCCATCAAGACGGTGTTCGAAGAGAACGGCATTCTCGTTCCCTTCCCGCAGGTCGATGTCCATATGGACAAGAAGAACTGAGAATTTCGCTCGATTTCTTTTTTCGTCCGCGCCTTGGGGGCGCGTGCTCAAAAATAAATCGAGCGAGGGGTTAGTGTGTTTGCCTTGTAAAAAAATGATTTGGCCGTCCCTTTTCTGTTTCACAGGACATTAAAGTTCCCGTAGGGTACCAAATAGGGTGCGCTTAGGCGGGGAGACCCCGCCACGCGCCGTGATTGAGAACGAAGGGCCTCTTGGCCCCCTCCCGAGGAGGGGGGTAGGGGGGTGGACAATAACCTGCCCCCTTTCCAAGGGGGCGGGTGGCGTGCGAAGCGCGTCAGGTGGGGGTTCATTCCAAATGACGCCTGCCTTATTTCAAGTGAGAAAATTTCAAGCAAAATTCTGAAAATTTCTTGACTTCTTCAACAAACCGTGATATGATAAAAAAAGTTAAATTTTGCGCCCATGGGCGCAGTTTGTCATAAAAATGACAAACTAAAAAAACTTAACAAGAAAAAAGAATAAAAATCGGAGAGTTTTTTATGAAAAGAAGATCTGTAAAAATTCTATTGACGGCATGCCTTGCCATCACGGTTTCCGCCGCTGCGGCGGCGTGCGGTACGACGGAAAGTGTGGAGAATGTGGGCGATTTCACGGCCGATCGGACAGAGAACGTCTGCAACGGGAAAATGCTCACGCTTAACAGCGGCGAACCCGATGTTTCGCTCGGAGAGGAAGGCGATATCTGCCTCGTTGCGGAGACGGGGACCCTTTACCGCAAGAGCGCAAAGGGCTGGGCGGCGACTGAATTTACAAGCTACAACGCAAGCGGTTCTACTCTCACGGTGACCTATACGGACGGTTCGGTCGGGACGTACGATCTGGCATCCATGTCCGGAGACTGCACGCACGAAACGCTTGGGGAGCCCCAAACGATCTATCCCGCGAAGTGCGTCATCCCCGGGATCGCCGTAAGGTATTGCCCCGACTGTAAAACCTCCTTCCCCGCGATCCTTCCCGCAACGGGGGAACATACATATCTGTCCGACGGGATCACCTGTTCCGGATGCGGTGAGGCTCACGTAAATGGTGTTGAGTCATTGCAAAGTTTGTCCGATGCCGTCAAGAGCGGAAAAAAATTTGAGGGCGAGACGGTATATCTTGACGCCCCCGTCGACCTGAGCGGCGTGGCATGGACGCCGATCGGCGGCACTTCCAGCTTTTCAGGGACGTTTGAGGGCAATCATCAGACGATTTCCAATCTGAATGCTCCGCTGTTCGGCGGCGTCGGAAGCGGTGCGACTGCGGGCACGGTAAAAGATCTCACGCTCAATGTGACGGGAAACGGAAGGCTTGCGGACAAGCTTACCGCAAACAGCTTGATCGAAAACGTGACAGTAACAGGGGAGACCTCTCTTACCGAAGCAGGTCCCACGACGGAGACCTTCTATTGCGGCGCGTTTGCGGCTTATAGCTATCAGGCCAGATTTGTTGACTGTGACAACCAAGCGTCCGTATCGTCAGTCAGCGTTTCGGCGGGATATGTCGGTAGAGCGAACGGTAGTTGCTCTTTCACGAATTGCAAAAACAGTGGTGAGATCTATGCAAATGCTGGCAGCGGCGCAAAGGCATGCGGGTTTATCGGCGTTGTCGGTTCTTATGTTACCATTGACTTTACCGATTGCGTAAACTATGGCGATTGCACCGTCGAGGGCGGTGTGGAGATGTATGCCGCGGGCTTTGCCGGTTGGGTAGCCGACGGTGAAACAAACTCCACGGTGAACGCCGTAAACTGCAAAAATTACGGTGCGATCTCGGGAATCAGAACCGTAACCGGCGGCTCGACCGTTGCGGTGGGCGGAATTTTGGCTACGGTTTGGCACGCAAGTGCAAATCTTACCAATGTGGAAAACCACGGCACGGTTTCTGCCGATAACCGATCCGACGGACACAATGCGCACATCGGCGGGATCATCGGGATGTGCAATCCAAATGCGGTCGTCGATATCAACGGCGTTGTCAGCGACGGAGCGCTGGTCGGCAAGATCTCCAACACCGCAAATACAGGCGGGGTCTGCAACATCGGCGGCGTCATCGGCCAGACGAATAGCGTGACTTCCATTCGTATCCATGGGAAGATCCTTCTCACGGAGAAAATGACGATTACGACGGAACAGGTAAACGGCAAGGCACCGAATCAGGACGCCCTCATCGGCTCGCACGGAAGTGCAAATATCACAGTCGATGTGACAGAACTCGTCAATCTATCTGACGAACGGACATTCTACCAAGCGTGACATGATACTGTCCGTTTTCACAAAAACTTATCCCTTCCGCCGACGAAGGGATTTTTTTGTTTTATGAAAAGGCTTGCCGGTTCTAATTGCGTCATGGTGCCCCGCGCGCATTCTTTTTGCACTAAGCGCGGCACAAGCCCGTAGGGCGAAGTAGGGCAGGACGCTACCTGCCCGAGACGGCTCCGCCGCAGGCGGTGGTGGGGGGACGCTTCGACTCGAAAAATTCCGAAAAAATTTTCCGCCGAACTCTTGATATTTGGCGGATTTTCTCTTATAATACAAATGTACGCTCATCAAAAAATTATCAGGGGGGAAGGAATGGAAATCGCAAAAAGTATCGGGCTCGGGAGGACCGCGCTCGGCATCGAATTCGGCTCTACGCGCATCAAGGCGGTGCTTGTGGACGAAAAGAATACGCCGCTCGCTTCGGGCAGTCACGAGTGGGAAAACCGTCACATCGGGCATATCTGGTCATATACGCTCGAAGACATCGTCGGCGGGCTTCAGCACTGCTATGCGTCCCTCGCGGCGGACGTCAAAGAAAAATATCATGTGACCCTCACGACGGTCGGCGCGATCGGCATTTCCGCCATGATGCACGGCTATATGGTCTTTGATAAGGAGAACAATCTGCTCGTGCCCTTCCGCACGTGGCGGAACAACACGGCGGCGTATGCGGGGGAGCGCCTCACGGAGCTCTTCGGCTATCACATCCCCGCGCGCTGGTCGGTCGCACATCTGTATCAGGCCATCCTCGACGGGGAGCCTCACGTTAAGGATATCGTCTACCAGACGACGCTCGAGGGGTACGTCCATTGGCTCCTCACAGGCAAAAAAGTCATCGGCATCGGCGAAGCGAGCGGCATGTTCCCCGTCGATCCCGCCACGAAGCAATACAACCGCCGCATGCTCGGTCAGTTCAACGAGCTCATCCATGACAAAGTGCCCTTCAAGGTGGAAGAGATCCTTCCCAAGATC
>CANRIY010000121.1 GCA_947630775.1 uncultured Clostridia bacterium
TCCGTCCCTTGGCTCCCCCTCGAGGGGGAGCTGTCACCACAGGTGACTGAGGGGGTGTCGTTCCCAATCGGTCACCGCTCTCACCTGCCCCCTCCTGCCCCGCGCGCATTCTTATTACACTAAGCGCGGCGCTACTTCGCGGGCGGAGCAACGCAGGCGGTGGTGGGGGACCTGCCCCCTTTGAAGGGGGCGGGTGGCGCGCGAAGCACGACAGGTGGGGGTTGTCCCAAATGTCATTTCGAGCTTTGTCGAGAAATCTCCCCCCCCATCCGTCTTTGCTGCGCAAATCCACCCTCCCCCCGTAGGGGGTAGGGCTTGCGTCACCGCAGGTGACTGAGGGGTTTCCCGCCAAAATGCGAAAAAAAGCCATTTTTTCCAAACAAATCAAGAAAAAATCTTGACTTTATGTAACAATCATGATAAGATAAAAATGCAACCGTGCGGGATTCTGCCCCCATGGGGGCAGTTTGTCATTTCATGACAAACTAAAAAACTCTTAATAGGAAATAAATTTTGGCAGAAACGGACGATCAACGTCCGTAAAGCAATTCAGGAGGAAGTATGAAAGTATTGAAGAAACAGGGCTTGACGCTGTTCCTCATTGCGGCGCTGATCGTGACGCTGACGCTCGGCATCGTCTTTGCGCTGCCCGCCCGCACCGCTAGCGCGGAAGAGGGCGCGGCGGATGTGTTTCAAGACGCAGAGACAGTCACGGTTTCGGACGAAGTGTCTTTGAAACAGGCCGTCGCGGCCGCCGGCAATGTACCGACGAAAATCGTTCTCGGCGACAATATCGAGATGAACTCGATCTCGAGCGGCACCGAAGGCACCAAATATTTTGAATTGATTGTGGAAAGGGGCCAGAATATCCAGTTGGACCTTGCTGGTCATACGCTTTCTGTTGTTTTGAATAAATGGAGCGACTACGTGATCTTGAATCATGGCACGCTCTCCATCATCGACTCCTCCGAAACTTATCAGGGTGCGGTCGTGTCGAATGGACATATATCCCGTTACTCCGGGAGAGATACTTGGTTTCCGGGAGACGTCATTTGGAATCATGGCGAATTGACGGTAAATGCCAGCCTTCGCATCCATTGTCCCGAAAGTACGGCGGAAGGGACGGATGGATACTATGAAGCCACGTTTATCCAATCTGGTTATCCTGGTAGTTACTTGATTAGAAATACACTTTATGTTCCCACGCTTTTCGATGTTGATAGAACTTATCAAAAAGCTTCCGCTGTTATCAATGGCGGCAATTTTGATTTGAACTGTGGTCCTTGCGTCTTAAAGCAATTTTTCTACATCGCAGATGCAGACCTGACGGTCAACGGCGGCTCATTCAAGAATACTTCCTCTACTTGTCCGGACGAGGATGGCTTCTTGGCATACATGGATAGCATTGATCTTACGAATTATATGTATCCTGAAGCCGACTATGGTAAGCTCAACAATTCGGATATTAATGCTTTCCGACATGTATATATTACGATTACAGGTGGCGATTTCAAAGGACAGACTTTGATTCAGGGCAAGAATAATGGGGCCTTGTTGCATACATTTTTCTATTGCGATGGTCATCGCACCCCTGCTTTTCAAATTGACGGCGAAGAATGTACAGTAACAATCACCGGCGGCACATTCCCGCTTGATCTCTCCGCCTATACCGACATTGATCATACCATGGTCGAGGAAAGGATCATAGGAGACGATGGAGAATTGGCCGAAAGTTATTACAGTGTAGCTGAAGCCGACAAAACGGGCGCCGTTGCCATTTTGAAGCAGAACGATGAGATCAAGGGGTATTATTCTTCCTTTGAGTCCGCATGGAGTACCGCAATGCTTATGACGGCCGATCGGACAATTGTTCTTCAAAAGGACGCCTCTGCCAATCAAACGTTGATGATCAGCGAAAACGTAAACACAACGCTGGATTTGAACGGACACACTTTGACGGTTACCCCTGACGTCAGCGCCAGTTTGCATTATCATTTCCGAAACAGCGGTTATGGCACATTTAAGGGACAATTTATCATTCAGGATTCGGACAACTCCGGCAATGGAGAACTTATTCTGAATTATCCTGAGAAAGCGGAGTATGGCGGATTCTATATCAGCGGCGGATATCAACTGATTCTTGAAAGCGGTACTATCCGCGTGACAGGGGTGATTCCCGGTGCCCGAAATAACAAGAACTCGTTATTCTATTTTGATGTAAGCAGCGGCAAACAGAAAGTAGATTCTGTAATCATCAAGGGCGGTAATATCGTATCCGACTGGGGAACAGAAGGCATTTATTTTGGGGCATGGGCTTATCGTAAAGGAACCAATAACGATCAAAATTGGTCTTATAGCTTAGACAAAAATAAGGAAGACTGGAAGCCGGATTCGGGATATGAATCCCCCAGCAAGTATGAATCTTTGAGATTCGACATTGCAGACTATCTGGCTACTCACAATACCATGAAACTCTCGTGGGATCTGACGGCATTCCTGTCCGATGAATACAACTGCATCGCTTCGGGAGACAGCTATGTCATCACACAACTTCAAGAGCAAGATAACTATTTTGCAAATGAAAAGGCTTATACGACATTGAGTGAGGCGATCGAGGCCGCAAAATCGGGCGACGGCACCGTCACCCTTCTCTGCGACATGACGGAAACGGGCGATGTGGAGATCCCCGAGGGCATCACGCTCGACCTCAACCCTTACCTGCACTTCACATTCGGGGCGGACAATGTCATTCTCAACGGGAACACCGCTCTCAAAAACGGTACCGTGAATGCGAAAGTCACCGTCAAGGGCAAGACGGAATTTGCCAAACTCACCGTAAAACAAGATCTCACCGTTGAGAACGGCGGCGACCTCACCATCACCGACGGCACCTATGACGGCAATATTATCAAAAACGGCGGCACGCTCCTTCTCATGGGCGGAAAGTACGCAGACGACGGCGCGGACGACACGAAATTGGAGACATACGACCAATACATCCAGCCCGGTTTCGGTGCATCGGCGGCGGAAAACGGATACAGAACCGTGAAGGGCGGACTTGCGAGCCTTGCGGCGTTGGAATGGTTTAACGGGGCGGGTACGCCGAGTGCCGCCGCGATCGGATATGGAATCATGGCGATCGCCGAAGTCCCCACCACCTATACGATCAACGACACGACTGAATGGCTCTACTTCTCGTCCATTGTCAACAGCGGAAAGGATAATTTTGCGGGGGATACCGTGATCCTCGGCAATAATCTTGACTTCCGGAATTCTTCTATTTTCATTCCCGCAGGTACGGCAGGGCATGGATTTGCGGGTACCTTTGACGGGAAAGATTTCGCGATTTCGTATGCTGTGGCGCAGGAACGCTATGCGGGCGTCTTCGGCGTCGGCGATAGGGGGATCAAAATTACAAACCTCAAGGTTGAAAACTCCACCTTTGTCTCGGGTCCCGGTTATCTCGACGAAGTTTCGGATAATTGGGGTTGGGGCGCAGCGGGTTCCATTGTCGGCGCAGGCTTTATCGGCGAAAGCAGTGAGCTTACAATGACAGACAATCGCGTCAACACGGCATACGGCTATGTTTTCCTCGGCGGCGTCATCGGGCATACGTTCGGCTCAGTCAAGCTGAGTAACGTCACCATGACGGGGAGCTCCGTCGAGCAAAAGTGGAAGAGCGGCGGCGTTGTCGGCTATGTGGAGAGCGGATTATATCTCGATAATCTGAACGTTTCGGGCCTTGAATTTACCGGGACTCCCGGCGGCTGGTGCCCGAGCGGCGTTTTGGCGGGCGACCTCAACAGCAGGCAGGCGACCGTTACGAACGCGACGATCGACTGTCCCGAACTTCCTTTGACGGGATCGAGCAGCTCGGGCGTTGCGATCTCGGTCGACGGTGCCGAGACGGATATCCATGTCGGCAGCCTCGGCGTGGCGGGCAGCTTTGCCGTGACTCTCGACAAAACCGAGACAAGCTCCGCGCAACTTCAGGTCGGCAGCACGCTTCCCGACAATGTGACGATCAAGGACGGGGCAGGCAAAGAGGTCCAGCGGGAAGAAAATCCCGACGGCGACGGCTTCATCATGCAGGCGGATCCCAAGGCGGTAGAGGTATTCTACGGCGACGGCGAGATCCTCGGAAGCTACGATTCGTTGCAAGATGCGATCGATGCGGCAGACGACGGCAACCGTATTTACCTTAAAAAATCTTTGAATGAATCGGTCACGGTCGGAAGCGGTAAAAACGTTACGATCAACCTTTACAACAACACCCTCACGGGAACGATCACGGTCGAGGGCGACGGCAATCTCACGCTTGAAAACGGCACGGTGAAGGGTTCGGTCGCAAACAGCGGCACGCTCACACTTGCAACGGGCGAAAACGGCCTGATCATCGAAAATTCTGCGGCGGCGGTCACGGGCACGGAGTACGTTCTCGCAGACGATGACGTTTGCGTCCGTGAAACGCTGACGGGGGATGTTGTGACGAGGCTCGAGCTTGCAACTTCCCATGAATTCACAAAGTATACCGCCGCGGGCGATACGATCACAGTGTATTGTAAGCACGACAATGTTGTCCTCGGGACGGTGAAAGTGGTTGCTCCCGTAAACGCGACATTTGGCGACGAAGCGATCGAGGCAACGGTCGAGATTTCCGAGGGTCTTGAGCTCGGGGAGACGCCCAAAATCACCTATAAGAATGCAGAAGGCGGCGTTGTGGCCGAGATCACTGAGGCGGGCACATACACAGCGAATATTACGCTCGGCACTGCTACGGCAAGCGTCACGTTCACCGTAAATCAGAAAGAGCTTGTCATCAGCGACATCCAAGGCACGGTCGGCTACCAAGGCGAAGGGCAGCCTACCCTTGCGGTTTCGAGCTATGTCCTCAAGGATCTCGCG
>CANRIY010000122.1 GCA_947630775.1 uncultured Clostridia bacterium
GGGACCCGCGGAAGAACTTCTTGCGGGAAAATTCAAGAGCGTTGACGCCCTCGTGCGCGCATACGGAGAGCTGGAAGCGGAATTCACCCGCCGCAGTCAACGCTTGAAGGCACTCGAAGGAGAGGAGCGGAAGGGGGCGCGCCCTGTCATGGACGGCGAAGAGCTCTACAAGGCCGTCAATTCGGATGAGGGCGTGAAGGCGCGTATTTTAGGGGAATACATTGCTTCCCTCAAGGGCGTGCCGCTGCTCTCGGGCGCGGGGGTGGGGGTCACGGCTCCCCCCGCGGCGCCCAAAAATATCCGGGAGGCGGGCGCGTACGCGCTCGGTTACTTCCGCACCAACAAATCATAAGGAGGAATACTGAATATGGCAATCACAACAAAAACCGCGGACCAAGCGCTCAAAAGCTATTACCTGAGCGCAGTTGCAAGGCAGCTCGATACGGGCGTCAATCCCCTGCTTGCGCAGTTCCGCAAGACGACGGAAAACGTGTACGGCAAGGACGTCAAAAAGGTTATTCTCACGGGACTCAGCCCCAGTTTCGTGGCGGGGACAGAGGACGGGACCCTGCCCTCCTCGGCCGGGAGCTCCTACGCGACGTTTACGACAACGCTCAAAAATCTTTACGGGACGATCGAGATCTCCGATAAGGCGATCCGTGCGTCGGCAAGCAACGACGGCGCGTTCGTGAATCTCCTCAATTCGGAGATGGAGAGCGTGCTTAAGAGCGCGACGTTCAACTTCGGGAGAATGCTCTTCGGGGACGGCACGGGGGCGCTCGGCACGATCGCTTCGGGCAGCGACAATTCCTACATCGTAGACAAGATCGAGAATTTCGCGGTCGGCATGCCGGTCGATCTCTATAACGGGTCCTCGCTCATATCGAGTTCGCTGGCAGTGAAATCGATCGACCTCGATACCAAAAGAGTCATCCTCACGAGCATGACCTCGGGGGCGGCGGGCTATAAGTTTTATGCGCACTCTTCCAAGGGGAACGAGATCACGGGGCTTCAGACCATCTTCGAATCGAGCGAGATCTACGGACTTTCCCGCTCGTCCTATCCCGCGCTTGTCCCTTACAAGATGAAGGCCGAAACGCTCACCGAAACCGCGATCCAGACCGTGATCGACAAAGTCGAAGCAAATTCGGGGAGCAAGATCAACTTTATCGTCTGCTCGTGGGGGGTCCGCCGCGCACTCATCGAACTCCTTTCGAAGAGCCGCCAGCTCCAGCCCATGGAACTCGAAGGGGGGTTCAAGGCGCTCAGCTACAACGGCATCCCCGTCGTTGCGGACAGATTCTGCCCGAGCGGCACGATGTATCTGCTCAACACGGACGACTTCGCCATCCATCAGCTCTGCGACTGGCAGTGGCTCGAGGGCGAGGACGGATCCATTTTGAAGCAGGTCCCCGGAAAGCCCGTCTATCAGGCGACGCTCGTAAAGTATGCCGAACTGATGTGCTACCGTCCCGCAGGTCAAGGCAAGATCTACGGGATCACCGAAGTCTGACGGGAGGGAGCGGGCGATGACAGTACGTGAGATCCTTTTACTTGCCGCATCCATGCTGGATATGGAGGACGTGCGGCTTTCGCTCGAGAGCGCAAAGGAAGCCGACGGGGAGGGAGCGACCCTTTTGAACTGCTTCCATCTCATCGAGAACGAGATCGCGCTCGACTATTTCCCGCTCAAAACGAAGGAGCATCTGACCTTTGAGGACGGCAAGCTGCTCTTCACCCGCTTTTCCCGTTTGCCCGTCAATATCCACTCCGTCAAGTGCAATGGGCAGAAAGTGCGTTTTGCGATCTTTCCGACCTATCTGCAGGCGGATTGCACAGAGGCGGACGTCCTCTATTCCTACGCCCCCGGGCGGAAGACGCTGGCGGACGAATGCGAGCTGGGCGGGAACATCTCCGCCCGCCTCGCGGCGCTCGGCGTGGCGTCCGAATACTGCCTCACCAAGGGCATGTACGAAGCCGCCAAAATGTGGGCGATGAGATACCGCGACGCCCTGCGTGCGGCGGGGATCCTGCGGCGTCCGCTCTCCGTGCGTTCGAGGAGGTGGGTATGAGGTACGAGAAGGATATTACGCCGCCCTCGGCATCCTTTTTCTTCGAGCGTCTGACGCCCGAGAAAATGCGCGATGCGGACAAGGGGCGGAGCCTTTCCCTATACCATGTCCGGGAGACGGCGCAAGGACTCGTCTGCGGAGAGGGCTACGAGGAGATGTACGGGCTCGAAAAACCCGTCGGGCGGATGTATCTTGCCGACCGTGAGATCTATTGCTATGAACCCGATTCGGGATCGCTGTTCGAGGTGACGGCAAAGCGCCGTTATACGGGTGCGGGAGCTCCCCCGACCGCCGCCGTCAGACACTTCCGCGAAAACGGAACGGGCGGGGTGTATTGGCTCTTTTCGGACACGGTGAAGTACGGCGAGAGCGGACAGTTTTCCGGCTCGGGGAACTATGGGGGCGTTGCGGCCGTGCTGCACCGCGAGCGGATGTTTTTCGTCAAGGGAAGAACCCTCTACTACACCCGTCCGTTCTCGTCGGAGGGGCCCGAGAATCCCTCCCGCGACCCGCACGGCTTCGGTAAGATCGATTTCAGCACGGAGAACGGAGATTTCGTCGGGATCGCTTCCTTCCGCAACAGGCTCTATCTCTTCCTCGAGCGGGGGATCCTGCGCGTGCGTGCGGACGGCGAGGCGCTCAACTTCTCCGCGGAGACCCTGCCCTATGCCTGCGGGAAGATCGTAGCGGGCTCCGTTGCGGACTGCGGCGACAGGCTCGCCTTCATCACCGACCGCGGGCTGTACAGCTTCGACGGGAACACCTACCGCTTTGCGGGAAGCGGGGATACGGAAGAAATGGACCTCAGCGCCATTCATGCCTCTTCCTATCTCGGCAAATACTTTGCCTTTGTGAAACGGGCGGGGGGGAACGCGCTCTATCTCTACGATTTCGAACGGAATTACGGCCGTTTCCTGTTCGCTTCCCCCATGACCGATGCCGTTGCGGGTGCAAACGCCTTCTTTGTGTCCTATCCCTCCGTCTGCCGCCTGACGGAGAAGGGCGCCCTGCCCAAGGGCGGGACAGAGTGCTCCCTGCGGCTCACCCTGCAAAAGCCCATGATGCGCCTCGAATGGGTGAGGATCGTCGGGAAGGGGGAATTCACCGTCCGCATCGGCACAAGGGAGAAGCGCGTCAAGGCGGGGGAAAAGTTCTTTGTGGGCATGCGGCCTTCGCCGCAGACGGAGATCACGGTGCGTTCGGGCTCGCCCGACTTTGCGGTCCCGGCGATCGACGTTTTATGGAGGCAGACAGATGACGATCGATATCATTGACCTTAACGATCCCCAATACAGCAATCTCTCCTCTCTGCAGCTCGCCATGGTGCGGGCGGCGCAGGTGAAGAAGAACGAGCTCGTCGCCGCGGCGGAGGAGGAAAAGCGGAGCCTGATGTATCTCATGCTCTCGCATAACACGGCGAGATCGATGACCCGCGTCTACGAGGAGGAAAGGATCGACGCCCGTACGAACGAACAGATCGACGCCGTCCGCGACGATCTTTTGTACCAGCTCGCCTACGAGGCGCTCGGGAATGAAGGAAACGAATACGGTCCCTACCGCTACCCCCAGAATCCGAACCTTTCGCTCACGCCCGCCCAGCGCTTTCTCGTCGTCAGAAATTACTATATGGAGAATATCTCCGATCCCGAAGCGCGCCTCAACGCCTATGCGATGGACTCGCTCGCGAAAAGCTATCTCGGCGAATTTTATCAGACCCTGTACGAACTCCTCGCCTCGTACGTCTGAATGGGGGCGCCCGCGCAAGTTTGCGCGGGCGCTTTTCGGTATACGCGGGGCAGGATGACGCGGTGGACAACACCCCTTCCGCCCCCTTCGGGGGCACCCACCCCTCAAGGGGTGGGCAATGATTCGTCCCTTGGCTCCCCCTCGAGGGGGAGCTGTCACCGTAGGTGACTGAGGGGGTGTCGTTCACAATTCTATGAAGCCCCCTTTCATCATGATAAGGTATAGAAAGGGCGGGAGTGTTCCAAATTATATGTATGAAAAAGATCAAGGACGATCCGCCCGTCAAGACGCGCGAAGAGCGGGAATCCTGCTTCCCGCATGCGGGACGCGAGGAGGCGCGCAGGTGACGGGGCGTTCCAAGGAAAATTACAACCGCAATTATATCAACTACGTCAATTCCTTCGATCCGCCGACCCAGCATTTCAAGACGGTGTTCCGTGCCTTTCTCGTGGGCGGATTTATCTGTACGATCGGGCAGTTTTTCCGCTATATGCTCGAATTTGCGGGGCTCGAAGGGGATGAGCTTGCGGGGACGGTCTCCGTCATCCTCATCTTTTTGGGAACGCTCCTTACGGGGCTCGGTGTGTACGACAGGATCGGGAAAAACGCGGGCGCAGGGAGCATCGTGCCCATCACGGGGTTTGCGAATTCCGTCGCCTCTCCCGCCATCGAGTTCAAGACGGAGGGGTATGTCTACGGCATGGCGGCGAAGATGTTCGTCGTGGCGGGGCCCATCATCGTGTTCGGCGTGAGCGCGGGCGCGGCGGTCGGATTGCTCTATTGGCTGATTGCCCTGTAAGGGATAAAAAACAGTTGCAAAAGACGCTATAACGTGATATAATACAAAAAAATCGAAGAAGAAGGAGAAAAACAGATATGGCACAGAAAATCACCGCAGATACGCTCATCGCGGACTGCCTCGAACTCAACCCCGACGCGGCGGAGATCCTCATGTCCGCGGGCATGCACTGCTTCGGCTGTGCGCTCGCGCAC
>CANRIY010000123.1 GCA_947630775.1 uncultured Clostridia bacterium
CGACAAGGACACGTCGGGCCTCCTCGTCGTCGCCAAAAACGACGCGGCGCACCTGTCCCTCTCTCAGCAGATCGCGCAAAAGACCGCGCGGCGGGAGTATCTCGCCCTCTTGGAGGGGGTTTTGAAGGAAGATGCGGGGCATATCCTCACGGAGATGGGGAGAGACCCCAAAGACAGGCTGAAAATGGCGGTTCTGCCCGCGGGAAAGGGGAAGACCGCCGAAACGGACTGGTTCGTCGAGGAGCGGTTCAAAGAGTTCACTCTTGCGAGATTTTCCCTGCATACGGGAAGGACGCACCAGATCCGCGTCCATGCGAAATATATGGGGCACCCCGTCGTGGGGGATAAGCTGTACGGCTATAAAAAACAGCGGTTTTCGCTCGAAGGGCAGCTTCTCCACGCCTTCCGCCTCACGCTCGACCACCCCAAAACGGGGGAGCGCATGACATTCACCGCGCCCCTGCCCGATTACTTCGAACATATTTTGGAATTGCTCCGCCGAGAGCGGAAAGGAGATAAAAATCATGGCTAAGAAAAAAGAAAACGAGACCGAAACCAAAGAGACGCACAAGAAGAGTTCCCGTCCGCGCTGGCGGTTTGCGGATATGTTCGCGTTCTGCGCGCTGGCGCTTGCGGCGCTCCTGTTCATTCTCGGACCTGTCCTCAGATGGATCTTCGAAAAGACGGGCGGGGAGAATATCCTCGTCACCCTCAACACCATCGCGCAGTATTGCCTCTTGGCGGCGATCGCCCTGCCCGCATGGTACTTTGTGCGGAACAAGCGCAAGGGCTGGATCGTCTTTTACTTTGTTTTGGTCATCATCTTCATCGTCGGCACCGTTTTGGGCCTGATTTGACCGTCCCGCCCCTCGGCTCCCCCTTGAGGGGGAGCTGTCACCGTAGGTGACTGAGGGGGTGTCGTTCTGATTGCGTCATGGCGAGCTCCGTCGCCCCGCGCGCATTCAGATTGTCATCCCGAGCGAAGTCGAGGGATCTCCACCGCATTTGAATTGAATGCCGAGATTTCTCGACGGCGGCGCCCGCGGCTACTCGCCGCGGGCGCCTTGCTCGAAATGACAGGGGGCGGCGGTCGCCCCTCGGCTCCCCTTGAGGGGGAGCTGTCGAGCGTTAGCGAGACTGAGGGGGTTTCTCGCCTTCCCCACTTCGGGGGGAAGGTGGCACGCCGCCCTTGGCGTGACGGATGAGGGGACCTGCCCCCTTCAAAGGGGGCAGCCAGTTTCTTCATAAAATTCAAATTGCAAAATTCTCCGCGTTTTTCTTTACAAATCGGAGAATTTTCTTTATAATAAAGAACATGAATCCCGTTATCGCCATTGTCGGGCGTCCCAATGTGGGGAAAAGTACATTCTTCAATAAAGTTGCGGGCAGAAAGATCGCCATCACCGAAAACCGTCCCGGCGTCACGCGCGACCGCATCACGGCGAGCTGCGAATGGCGCGGCAAACCGTTCACCCTCATCGACACGGGCGGCATTGAGCTCAAGAGCGAGGACGTCATGTGGAAGCAGATCGCCTTGCAGGCACAGCTTGCCGTGGAGACTGCCGACGTCATCCTCTTTTTTACGGACGCGAAAGAGGGGCTCACCGCCTCCGATTACGACGTGGCGGATTTTCTCCGCCGCAGTAAAAAACCCGTCGTCCTCGTCGTCAACAAGGTGGACGAATATTCGCAGGAAAAGCTCTTCGAATTTTACGCCTTGGGGCTCGGGGAGCCCTTCGGCGTTTCGGCGGAACACTCCCGCGGGATCGGCGACGCGCTCGATCAGGCCGTCGAATATTTCCCCGCAGGCGAGACCATTGAGGAAGATTCCCTGAAAATCGCCGTTGTCGGAAAGCCCAACGCGGGCAAGAGCTCGCTCGTCAATCAGCTTCTCGGAGAGGAGCGTTCCATCGTCACGGATATCGCGGGCACCACGCGCGACGCGGTGGATACCCGTTTCGAGCGGAACGGCAAGGCGTATACCATCATCGATACGGCGGGGATCCGCAGAAAGCGTTCGGTGAACGACGACGTGGAGTATTATTCCGTTTTAAGGGCGTTTGACGCGATCAAGCGGGCGGACGTCGTCCTTCTCGTCGTGGACGCCTTGGAGGGGATCACCGAACAGGACGTGAAGATCATCGGCATGGTGCATGATGAGGGAAAACCTTCCGTTATCGTCATGAACAAGTGGGACGCCGTCGAAAAGGACACGCACACGATCGAAAAATTCGAGGCGAAACTCAAAGAAAATCTCAAATTCATGGACTATTTCAAGTCCGTCTATATCTCCGCCAAGACGGGCCAGCGGGTCGAAAAGATCCTATCCCTTGCGGAGGAAGTCTATGCGCACGCTTCGTTCAGGATCCCGACGGGCGCGCTCAACGATCTTCTCCTCGACGCCGTGCGCGTCAGCGAGCCGCCGAGCTACCTCGGCAAGCGCATGAAGCTGTATTACGCCTCGCAGGTCTCCGTGCGTCCGCCGCTGTTTGCCCTGCAAGTCAATGACGAGACGCTCCTGCACTTTTCCTACGAGCGGTATCTCGAAAACGTCATCCGCGGGGCATACGATTTTACGGGCACGCCCATCCGCATTCAGGTGCGGAGCAAGAAGGAGAAAGAATGAAAGAACTTGCCTTTTCCGAGCTTTGGTACTGGTTTTTATTGATGGCGGTCGTATGCTATTTCATCGGCTGTTTCAATTTTGCCGTGCTCATTGCCAAGGTCAAAAAGAAGGACGTCCACAAGATCGGCTCGGGGAATCCGGGGACAATGAATATCTCCCGCGAGTTCGGGCTGAAAATCGGGCTTCTCAACTTTTTGCTCGACGCATGCAAGGGGGGCGTTCCCGCCGTCATCAGCTACTTTATTTTCAGACATTGCGTCTTTGCGGGAACGGACGTCGTGATCTCCGACTTCACGCGCTATTTTTGCGGCGTGTTCGTCATCATCGGGCACATTTTCCCCGTGACGATGAAATTCAAAGGGGGGAAGGGGATCGCCTCCACACTGGGGCTCTTTTGGTTCTGCCTCTCCTGCGAGAGCCCGTGGTATATCCTCATCTGCTTCGTCATTTTGCTCTTCGGGATCGTGGGCTTTATCGCGCTTACCGAGTGGGGCTCGATGGGGTCGCTCCTCGGCGTGACGGGCTTTTCGGTCTGGCAAGGGATCCTGTTTTTCCTGCGCTATCAAAACGATCTGACGGGGCCGTGGACGGTCGCCTGCTTTATGATGCTCCTCGCGCTCAACGTCCTCACATGGACGGCGCACAGGAAGAACCTCGTCCGCCTCTTTTCCGGGGAAGAACACCGCACCTCCGTGCGGAAGCTCTCCCACGGGAAGCGCGGCATGAAAGAGATGTAACAATGTATGAAAAGCGCCGCGGCATTGCCGCGGCGCTTTTGTATGCTTCGGAACCTTGGCTCCCCTTATAGGGGAGCTGTCACGCTGCCCTTGCGTGACTAAGGGGTTCTCGGCGCCCCGTCTGCGCGTCATTCTGAGGCGCGGGGGGCGGCGTCATCCTGAGCCGATATGATTGTACGAAGTCCTTGGGAGAATGTCCCGAAGGATCTCGCCGCATAACCGTACTGGTCCCCGCGAGATTCTTCGGGAAATGCAATACGGACTGCGTGCAACTCAC
Organism: uncultured Clostridia bacterium; assembly: GCA_947630775.1. GTDB lineage: Bacteria > Bacillota > Clostridia > Christensenellales > Borkfalkiaceae > Gallimonas. The sequence goes on from CANRIY010000123.1 coordinate 3,641, forward strand.
TGTCTCAGAATGACGCGGGGGCGGGCTGCGCGCGGCTCAGGATGACGTGGTTACCCCCTTGGCTCCCCCTTGAGGGGGAGCTGTCACGCGCCCTTGCGTGACTGAGGGGGTGTCGTCCGAAATTGCCATTATTCCACATCCGCACCGCAAGCGGTGACGCGGAGTTTGGTGCGGAAGATCGCGGAGAGCCCCGCAACGAGCGTTTCGAAATCGCTCTTTGCCATCGTCTCGACGGCGGAATGCATCGCAAGCTGTGCAAGCCCCACATCGACGGACGGAATGCTCATTTGCGAGAGCCCGATCGCTCCCAAGGTACTGCCGCTGCGCATGTCGGAGCGGTTATAAAAGGTCTGATAGGAGATCTTCGCGCCCCCGAAGATCTTCTTGACGATCGCCGCCGTGAGCCCGTCCGTCGTGTATGCGCCGCCCGCATGCCCCTTGATGACGATCCCTCCGCCGAGCACTGGGCGGTTGGTGGGGTCGCACTTTTCGGGACGGTTGGGATGAAGGGCGTGGGCGTTGTCGAGGGAGACGAGAAGAGACTGAGAGAGGGTGCGGAGAAATTCTTCTTCACCGATGCCCTGCGAAAGAGCGGCCCGCCGCAGGACGGAGACGAGGAAATCTCCCGCCGCGCCCTGTCGGGTACGGCTGCCGATCTCCTCGCTGTCGAGGCAGGCGATAACGCAATTCTGCGCCGTATCTTCCGCGAGAAGGGCACAAAGAGACCCGTAGACCCCTACAAGATCGTCGAGCCGCGGCGAAGAGAGAAATTCCCCGTGCGCGCCGCTTTCATAGGGCTCGGCGGCGGGAGAAAGATAGAGATCGTACGAAAGAGTCTCTCCCAAAAGTTCTTGAAGTTCCCCCTTTCCGAGCGAAAAGAGGGGGAGCATGTCCGTCTGCCTGTCGGGTTTGAAGCCGTCGTTCACCTCTCTGTTCATGTGGATGGCGAGCGAGGGGATCGTGAAGAGCTTCTCGCTCACATACGGCTCCGCGGCGACGCCCGTTCCGGTATCCCGCACGACCCTGCCCGCAAGGCGCAGGGGACGGTCGAGGAAGGAGTAGAGGATGCATCCGCCGTACTCCTCCGCATTGA
>CANRIY010000124.1 GCA_947630775.1 uncultured Clostridia bacterium
GCCTTGTCACGGGGTATTTTCAGGGCAGATCCGCCGTCAACTGCATCTATGCGGTCGGCAAGCAGGAATCTCTCGGCGGGAAACTCATCCTCTATCCCGCAATGATCGAGTTCTACGCGATCCTCGGGCTTCTTATCTCCATTATTCTCGTCTCGGCGGTGCCTGCGCTCAATTATGTGCCTGTGATCGCCGAGCCCGCAACGGCCGCGGTAAGGGCGATCCTCTGATATGGGAAGGGAAGAGATCCTCTCGCGCATTCTCTCCGATGCGGAGGCGGAAGCCGCGGAGATCGTCCGTGCGGCAGAGCAGCGTGCCGCGGAGATCGTCCGTGCGGCGGAGGACAGCCTTGCCGCCGACCGTGCGTCTGCGGAAGAGGAAGCGCGGGAGCGTGCAAGAAGGATCAAGGAGGGCAGGGCGGCGACGGCGCGGCTGGACGGCGCGAAGGTTCTCCTTGCCGAAAAGCGGCGCGTGATCGACGGGATCTATCTGCGCGCGCTCTCCTCGCTCCTTGCGCTTGAAAAACACGAAAGTCTTCTCCTTCTCGGGCGGCTCCTCGAAGAGAACGCCGAAGAGGGGGATGAGATCGTCTTTGCCGAAAATTTCCCCTATGCGGAAGAGGCAAAGGAACTTTCTGTTGTCAAAAAGAAACATCTTACGGTTTCCGATGAGCGGTTGCCCATCAAGGGCGGCTGTCTTCTGCGCGGAAAAGTATGCGATACCGATCTCTCCTATCCCGCGCTTCTTGCGGCGGACAGAGAGGAACATCAGGCCGAGATCGCGCTCGCGGTCTTCGGAAAATAGAGACATGACACCCGATACCACGTTCACAAACGGCGTGATTGCCGTCAAAGAAAAAGCTCTTCTGGGCGAAAAGATCCTTCGCTTCCCCGAAATGACGGCGGAAGAGGTCTTGCGCGCCCTTTCGGAGAACGGCTTCGGCGGCGGCGCAAGCGGCAGAGAGGGTGTGATCGAAGCGGAAGAGCGTGCGCTCGACGAATTCATCCGCGTATACGCGCCCACCGAGGCGGACAAGGCATATTTTTTCGCCCCGCGCGACTTTCATAATCTGAAAGCGCTCTCCAAGGCGAAGATCCTCTCCGTAAATGCGGACCGCATGCTCGCACCCGAGGGTCTTCGTACCGTTGCGGAGCTGAAAAAAGCGGTCGAAAACGGGGAACCGCCTGCCCTTGTCTTTGAGGAAGGGGTTTCGGGCGCGGAGATCGGCGCGGCGTACGACCGCGCGATGTACTTTTATCTCAGGAAGGTCTGCAAGGCGCGGGGAACGCTCAGAAAACTGCTCTCCATCCGTGCGGACATGACCGATCTTCTCACCGCGATGCGGGCGGACAGCAGGGAGTATGCCGAAAGCCTGTTCATCGGCGGCACGATCAAAAAGAAAGTTTACGATAAGATCTTTTCGGAGGACGCCGAAAAGAGGGAACATGCGCTCGATAAGACGCCTTACGAAGTGTTTTACAAGGTTTGCCTTGCGGCAAAGAGCGCGGGCGCGCCCTTTACGGACGCGGAACGCATGCGCGATTCGGTCGGAGAGGAGTATTTCTTCTCCAAACGCTTCGAACTGAGCGGCAGGGAGCCATTTTTGTATTATGTGTTCCGCCGCCGTGCGGAGATCAAAAACGTGAGAATGATCCTCGTCTGTCTCGGCGCGGGCGTTCCCGAAAAAGAGATCAGAAAACGGCTTGTCGGGGTGCGGTGATGCAGGGGAAAATGGCGATCGTCGGCGACGCTGACACGATCATGGTATTTCAGGCGGCAGGGGTATCCACCTTTCCCGTCACGGATGAAAGGGAAGCGCGGGAGACGATCCGAAAGGTCGCCCGCGACTATCCGATCGTCTTTTTGACGGAAGAATTTGCGGAGCCCCTGAAGGAGTTTTTGAAGCGCTTCGACGAAGAAGCCTACCCCGTCATTCTGCCCATACCGTCGGGCAAGGGCACGGGCTACGGCGAAGCCTTCCTCAAAAGCGCCATGGAACGCGCCTTGGGCGTGGATATTCTGTTCGGAAAGTAATAAGGGGTTCTCTCGGCGCCCCTTATAGGGGAGCTGTCACGCGCCCTTGCGTGACTGAGGGGTTTTCAAAACCCTATCCCCCGCTACGCGGGTACTTCCCCTAAGAGGGGAAGCGAGGAGCGGCTCTACGCGGGTACTTCCCCTAAGAGGGGAAGCGAGGAGCGGCTCTACGCGGGTACTTCCCCTAAGAGGGGAAGCAAGGGGACGCGGACGAAAGAATTTCGAAAAGGCAAAGAGTAAATTTCCTCACGACGATTCTTTTTATAAAAAAGAATCGTGTGAACTACGGAGGCATTATGGTAGGAAAAACAGTCAAAGTATCGGGACCGCTGATCGTGGCGGAAAATATGGCGGACTGCAAGATGTATGACGTCGTGCAGGTCTCCGATTTGAAGCTCATCGGCGAGATCATCGAACTCAGGGGGGACAAGGCGTCCATTCAGGTCTATGAAGAGACTTCGGGGCTCGGCCCCGGTGAGGACGTCGTCTCTACGGGCGAACCGCTCTCCGCGGAACTCGCCCCCGGCCTCATTACGGGAATTTTCGACGGGATCCAGCGTCCTTTGACGACCCTGTATTTCCAATATGGCAGCCGTATCTCCCGCGGCGTCTCCGTCAACCGTCTCGACAGGGAGAAAAAATGGCATTTTACGCCGACTGCCAAGGTCGGCGACAGCGTAGAGGCGGGCGATATCCTCGGCGTCGTGCAGGAGACCGAGATCGTGGAGCACAGGATCCTCGTCCCGCACGGCATCGAGGGGAAGCTCCTCTCCATTGAAGAAGGGGACTTCACCATTGAGGAGACGATCGCCCATATCAAGACGGAAAAGGGAGACACCCCCGTCTGCATGCTCCAAAAATGGCCCGTCCGCAAGGGCAGGCCGTACCGCGAGAAATTGTCGCCCGACCGTCCCATGGTGACGGGTCAGCGGGTCGTCGACACCCTCTTTCCCATTGCCCGCGGCGGCGTTGCGGCCGTCCCCGGTCCCTTCGGAAGCGGGAAGACGGTCGTCCAGCACCAGCTCGCAAAATGGGCGGATGCCGACATCATCGTCTATATCGGCTGCGGTGAACGCGGGAACGAGATGACGGACGTGCTCAACGAATTCCCCGCCCTCAAAGACCCCAAGACGGGCGAACCCTTGATGAAGCGCACGGTGCTCATCGCGAACACTTCGGATATGCCCGTCGCGGCACGCGAAGCGTCCATCTATACGGGGATATGGGCTATAACGTCGCAATCATGGCGGATTCGACGTCCCGCTGGGCGGAAGCGCTCCGCGAGATGAGCGGACGTCTCGAAGAGATGCCCGGGGACGAAGGGTATCCCGCCTATCTTGCAAGCCGCCTTGCGGAATTTTACGAGCGGGCGGGGATCGTCAAACTTCTCGGCAGCGGGGAGCGCGTTGGCTCCGTCACCGCGATCGGCGCAGTTTCGCCTCCCGGGGGAGATCTTTCCGAACCCGTTTCGCAGGCGACGCTCCGCATCGTCAAAGTGTTCTGGGGGCTCTCCGCGTCCCTTGCATACAAACGGCACTTCCCCGCGATCGTCAGCTATTCGCTCTATGCGGACAAGATGAAGCCGTGGTATGACGAAAACGTCGGCAAGGGCTTCTTCAAATACCGCCAGTTCGTCATGACGACCCTTCAGGAGGAAGCCGCGCTCGACGAGATCGTCCGTCTCGTCGGCATGGACGCGCTCTCCTCGCGCGACCGTCTCGTCATGGAGACCGCAAAGATGATCCGCGAGGACTATCTGCACCAGAATGCCTTCCACGAGGTGGACACCTATACGTCTATGCACAAACAGCTTCTGATGCTCCTTCTCATCTACGAATTTTATACGCTCTCCGAAGAGGCGGTCAAGAACTTTGTCTCTCTCGACGAGATTTTGAATTGCCCCTTCAAGGAAAAGATCGGACGGGCGAAATATATCGAAGAGGGGAACCTCGGAGAGTTCGACGCGATCGTCGGCGAAATGAGTGCGCAGATCAAGGCGCTCGAAGAGGGAGGGAGCGAAGATGTATAAAGAATATAAGACGATCAAAGAGGTCGTCGGACCCTTGATGCTCGTCGAGGGCGTCGAAGGGGTCAAATATAACGAGCTCGTCGATATTCTCTGCCAAAACGGGGAGACGCGGCGGGGCAAAGTGCTCGAGGTCAACCGCGATAAGGCGGTCGTCCAGCTCTTCGAAAATTCGCAGGGGTTGCAGATCGCAACGAGTAAGGCCCGCTTTTTGGGGCATGCGCAACAGCTCGCCGTTTCCCGCGATATGCTCGGCAGGGTCTTCGACGGTATGGGCAATCCCCGCGACGGCGGCGCGCCCGTCATTCCCGAAAAAATGCTCGATATCAACGGGGAGCCCATCAATCCCGCCGCCCGCGACTATCCCAACGAATTTATCCAGACGGGCGTTTCCGCGATCGACGGGCTCAACACCCTCGTGCGCGGGCAGAAACTTCCCGTGTTCTCGATGAGCGGCCTTCCGCATGCGGAGCTTGCCGCGCAGATCGCAAGGCAGGCAAAAGTACGGGGGAGCGACAGCAAATTCGCCGTCGTATTCGCCGCGATCGGCATTACCTTCGAAGAAGCGCAGTACTTTGTCGAAGATTTCAAGCGTACGGGGGCCATCGAGCGCACGGTGCTCTTCACAAACCTTGCGAACGACC
>CANRIY010000125.1 GCA_947630775.1 uncultured Clostridia bacterium
CTGGGGTAGCTGGATTCGAACCAACGAATGACGGAGTCAGAGTCCGTTGCCTTACCGCTTGGCGACACCCCAATGCTTTATCAACTGTCCTAATTGTAGCAAAATCATCGGCAATTATCAAGCGTTTTTGGCCGTTTTGCAAAAAATTTTTCCGAGATATTTTTTCGGCAGGGGGAAGGGCTCTCCCAAGTGGGCCGAAAGTCTTTTTCTTCCATACAAAAACATCCCCGCATCGATGCGGGGATGTCGCTTTCTGCTTTTTATGCCTTATTTGCGGAGCCGAGGACATCGACGATCTTGTGCTTGACCATCTCCTTCATGTTCGCGCGGGCGTCGCCGAGGTACTGGCGGGGGTCGAAATGGTCGGGATGTTCATAGAAATGCTTTCTGCAGGCCGCCGTGAAGGCAACGCGGAGGTCGGAGTCGATATTGATCTTGCAGACGGCGAGTTTTGCGGCCTTTTTCAGCTCGCTTTCGGGAATGCCGATGGCGTTGGGCATGGACCCGCCGAACTCATTGACAATGGCGACCTGATCCTGCGGGACGCTCGATGCGCCGTGCAGAACGATGGGGAAGCCGGGAAGGCGGCGGCCGATCTCCTCGAGGATATCGATGCGCAGCTTGGGATCCTGCCCGGGCTTGAATTTATAGGCGCCGTGGGATGTCCCGATCGCGATCGCAAGGGAGTCAATCCCCGTGCGGGAGGTGAATTCTTCGACCTCGTCGGGCGAGGTGAACATTGCGTCGTGGTCGGCGACGTGCACGTCGTCCTCAACGCCTGCGAGTTTGCCGAGTTCCGCTTCGACGACGACGCCGTGCGCGTGGGCATATTCGACGACTTTCCGTGTGAGGGCGATATTCTCTTCCCAAGGCTTGGAGGAAGCGTCGATCATGACGGAGGTAAAGCCGTCGTCGATAGAAGATTTGCAGATGTCGAAGTCGGCGCCGTGGTCGAGGTGCATGGCGATCGGGATATCCGTTGTTTCGGCGGCGGCCTTCACGAGGTGGCGAAGGTATACGGGGTTCGCATACTTTCTTGCGCCTGCGGACACCTGAAGAATGACGGGCGAGCGGCATTCGTTTGCGGCTTCGACGATCGCCTGTATCATTTCCATATTGTTGACGTTGAACGCACCGACGGCATAGCCGCCCTTGTATGCTTTTTCAAACATTTCCTTGGTTGTAACTAAGGGCATTGGTAATTTCCTCCGATTTTTTTCTCAATTATAATTCATTTCCCCGAAAAATGCAAGGTTTCTTCGGAAAATTTTCCTTCTCCGCCTATTTTCTTTGTTTTGCGGCGCAAAACAGTTGACAGCATGCTCTCTTCATGATACAATTATACGTATATCTGTGATTATATTCATCTTTTTAAGGTTGAATTTGCCGAAATTATGAATGTATACGGAAAAAATCTGAAGATATAAGGAGAACTGTATGAAAGCGACAAAAAGATTATTGCTTTTGCTGCTCGGCGTGATGTTTGCGTTCGCGCTTGCCGCCTGTGACGATGGGGAAGAAAAGCCCGCCCCCGCAGAGACAGAGACGCCCGCGGGCTATACCGTCACGCTGACATACGATGCGCAGAAGGGGGATGCTTCCCTCACGGCGCCTGCAAGCGGCCAAAAATATGCCGCGGGAGAGAGCGTGACTCTCACCGTTTCCCCCAAGAGCGGATATGTGACGGAGAGCGTCACGGTGGACGGCACGGCCGTCCCGCTCACGGAAGAGAGGTATTCCTTCTCCGTGCAGCATGATACCTCGGTCATCGTCACGTTCGGCGATGAACCCCACGAAGACCCTCCCGAAGAGACCTTCGACGTTGCGGCTGCCCTTGGGGAGATCTCGGGCAAGATCACCTTCGACGGTGCGTACAGCTGCACCTTCACCGATCCTACCTACGACTACGACTGCACGTCGGTCATTTCCTTCGGGGAGAATGCGATCTGGGTATACGATGAGAATACTTCCTCGGGGGAGATCCTCTGCGACTATATCGCCGTCAACCATGGCGGAAAGCTCGCGCTCGTCTATCATGACGCGGAGAATCAGATCGCTTATCTGGATCAGGAGGACGCCTTTGAGAGCGCCTACAATCCCTTTGCCGGCCTGACGGAGAGCGACTTTACCGCGCTCGAAGGCGGGGTGTACCGTATTCTGGATCTTGAAAAGGCGGCCGCCGTCTCCCTTGCGATCACGGGGATCGGCGAGAACGTCACCGTCGTCGAGCTGATTGCCGAGGACGGCGTGTTCGCGCAGCTCCGCATCGAGATGGAGGATACACTCTACAACGCAACCGATGAGCTGTACTACGATACCGTCTATGAATACTTGCTGACGGACATCGGGACGGGAAATATTCCCGAGGGCTATGCGGCCCCCTATGAGACTGTCTCCGAACATGCGGCGCTTACCTCTGCCCTTCAGGCCGCCGCGCAGGCGAAAAATTATAAGGTAAACAGGACCGAAGTATACGCCTTCGAAACCTATCAATACGATATCTATGTCACGGAGAGCGCCATCTACTCCGAAGGCACCAACGCGGGTTTTGTCCTCAAAAACGGCGCGGCGTATAGCTTTTCCTACGACCCTGCCGCGGAGGAGGCCATCCTCGCCGGTACGGTGGAGTACGCCTTCGAAGATCTTCTTGCCTCCTTCTCGGGCTTCGCTCCCGAACTCTTTGTCTATGACAAGGGCGTGTATGCGTACCGTCCCGATTTCTATATCTATGGCATGACCTCGGGCGTTGCGGGGCAGTGTACCTCCGCGCTCGTTGCGGGCGCCGACGAGCTTGCGGCCTATGCCGTGGAGCTTGAGATCGCTCTCGACGATGACGGCGTGCTCAAACAGGTCGCGTTTACCTTTGAGGCGAACGGCGACATCGGCGTGGTCACGCTCGATTTCAGCGGATTCGGCACGACAGAACTCCCCATCGACCTGAGCAACGCGAAGACCCCCTTCGAAGCGTTTGAGGGCAGCTACACGGGCAGAGACCTCATCGAAAACGAAGATGGCAGCTGTTCCTATGTCGACTACGCACTCACGGTCACTTCGACGCAGTTCCTGTTCACGATCGACGGCGAAGAGGCTGCGGTAGAAGATCTGTACATCGACACCGCGCTCGGTTACCTCGTCATAACATTCTTGATCGATGGGCAGGGATACATTCTCTTCTCCAACGAGGGGCCCAACGGCTGCGGGCTCATGCTGATGACGGCCGAGTACGATAAGCAAGTCCTGCTCCTGCCCGAAGGCGCCGAAGGGCCCGAAGTTCCCACGCCTTACCCCTTCATCTATTACGGAACGTACGAGAGCGTACAGCTCGAAGAGGGCGCGGACAGCTTCAAGATCGAGATCGGCGAAGAGATCGTCATCACCAAGAACGGCGACGCCGTCACCATCACGGGGGACATCTACTACTCGGGCGTCGACGGGATCTCCATCATCTATGAAGGGGAGTCCTACTTCATCGTCGCCGAGAAATATGCCGATGAAGGCTACACGGTACAGCAGATCAGCCTTCACAACAATTCGGACTCCGTCCATGTCTATTTGAAACGCACGGGACCGGGCGTCGAACCCGAAAAACCTTTTGTGATGCCCAAGGAATATGTCGCGGTCGGCACCTATTCGGGCACGCAGAACGGCGTGACTTACTATGTCACCTTTACGGACGAAAAGCTCTCGGTGAAGATCGGCGCCGCCGACTTTGTCGATGCCGTCATCCTCGAATACACCGCTTCCCGCAACTTCAATATTACCCTCGACGGTGTCCCCTATACCATTATGAACATGTCGGAAGGCGCGAAAGACGAAGCGAACGAACTTTGGCTTGTGAAAGACGGCGACAGCGTACATGTTGTTCTCACCCCCTTCTCGGGCGAGATCGGCGAGGAACCGGGGATCGTCATACCCGACGATTTTATCGGCACTTTCCAAGGAACGGGAACGGACGGCAAGGAATATGTTCTCAAGATCGAGGCGGAACATATCACCGTCACCGTTGACGGCGGATCGCCCGCGGTATGCGAATATACAAAGATTGAAAACGGCAACGATTTGTTCTTCACCTATGAGGGAGAATCGTATGATATCTACATGAGCAAGGTCGGCGATACGGCATCTTTTGCCCTTTGGCAAGCAACGCCGAGTGTGAAAATGATCGTGGAAAAGCTCACCCTCCAATCGGAAAGCGGCGGCGGAGAAGCGCTCGACATTGCCGCGACCTTCCTCGGCAAATACGAGGGGACGATCAGCGGACAGAGCTATGTCGTTGAAATTACGGAGACGTCTATCTCCGTGAAAATCGACGGCACAGCCGCGGCCTGCGAATTCGTGAGCTGCGAAAAGGGCGGTTCGCCCTATTTGCCCTATTTCGTTCTCAAGGTAAAGATCAACGGCACGGAATACACGATCAATTCGGATACCGTTTCGAGCGAAGATGCGCCGACACCTTATCTTGAATTTGTCGAATTCTCCTTTGCAAAAATAAACCGTGTAGACGAATGACCTGAAGATCCGAAACGTGCGGTCTGAACAGACCGCACGTTTTTTATGCTACGCTTTTGCGATCTCGCTGCCCCTTTTAGGGGAAGTCCCCGAAGGGGAAAGGGGTTCTCGGAAACACGGCGGGTGGAAACCCCTCAGTCACCTACGGTGACAGCTCCCCTGAGAGGGGAGCC
>CANRIY010000126.1 GCA_947630775.1 uncultured Clostridia bacterium
TTGCGCAGAAGCTCTCGGGACTCCTCGATTCCCTCAGCTCTCTCGGCTCGGAGTTCGATTGGAATGCCCTGATCGGCAAGATCAAGCTCTCTCCTTCGTCGATGGCGTATGGGCTGTTCCGCCTCAGTCTCGGGGATTGCACGCTCGATTTCGTCGCAAACGGGGCGGACGGTGTGAGCATTCACCTGAACTATGCCGCAAAGGACGGCGAGATCCGTGTCGAAGGTACGGCGTATGCCGCCGCCCTCGGCGAGGACGGAATTCAGGCCTCCGCCGCCGACATCGAATATCTCGGCACCGATGAATTTGTCCTCGCGGTCGGCTACCTCGGCTCCGCGATCGACCTTTTGAGTCAGGAAAATATTACCCTTACCGTCAGCGGAAGCACGACGCTGAAGACGGCCGAACCCGCTCCCGAACCCACGCCCGAGCCCGCGCCCGATGTCGAAGCCGAACCCGAAACCGGACCCGAAGCGGCGAAAGGCATCAAGTACGATTTCAATGCCGCCTTGCAGTACCACTGCGGCAGTTCCGTGCCCGTGCACCTCGACGTGGGCGGCAAGAACTTCTGGATCGATACCGATCTCTTCCTCAACGTGCATCTCGCACTCGTTGCGGGGGACGCGGCGGCGGAGACGGACAAGAGCCTCTATCTCGATCTCTTCATTTTGGACGGCGCACCGAATAAGGACGGGGAAGGAAAACTCGTCACGGACGGAAATCTCGACTTCTATGTCTCCGTCTCGCAGTTCGGGCCCGATACGGCGGAGATGGACAGCGCGGGGAACTCCAAGTACAGCCCGCTCAGGATCTACGCCCCTGCGGACGAGATCATGACCATCCTTTCGAGCGTGGTACCGATGCTCGGCGTGAAGGTCGACCTTCTCGATAACTACCTCGTCAGCAAGTGGCTGAAGGCGGAGAACGTCGCACAGCTTGAAGCGCTCGGCGGCAAGATCAAACCCCTTCTCGAGGGCCTGCTCGCGGGACTCCTGCCCGCACAGCCCGAGGAAGGCGCTCCCGCCCCCGCTCCCGCCTCCGCGGCAGAGGAGAGGACCTACAAGAACTATATCAAATCCCTTACGGTCAAGGATGAAGCGCTCAGCCTCGTGCTCAATTCCGCGGACGTCTACGGCGCCGAGGGGATCGATGATCTTGCCGTCACCCTTACGAGAAGCGAAGGAAAGTTCGATTCCGTCACATTTGAAAACGTCTATGACGCGACGGGCACGGAGAACACGACGCTCATGGGGACCTTTGATTACACCGCAGTCACGCCCGATATTCCCGCGGACGCCGCAAGCTATACGAGCTTCCTTGGCGCGGAAAAGCTCCTTCTCTCCCTCGTCAAGAGCGCGACGCACACCGAGAATGCGGACGTCATCTCGGGCGAAGAGACCCCGCACGAATACGCGATCAATGAGAACTTCTATATTCAAGGAAGTATCAATGTCGGGCTTCAACTTGCCAGTTTGGATCTTGTTAAAGTTGAAATTAAGATCATTGCTGTATCCATTACTGTCGATGATAGCGGTATCGGGCTCAATCTCCGCCTTGAATATGACGGAAATTACAACGGCGTGGTCGCTATTTTCGGTTCGGCTTTTGGGCTCGACGGACATATTATCAACGGCGACACGACGCTCGATCTTACGCTGAAAAACGGCATGATTTATATGAAGCGCGTGCAGACGACCGATAGCAGGAGGAGCCCTCTTCCGGCTCCCGTTACGCTCTATCGCGCAATGCCTGTGGAAAATTTCCTCGGCGACATCTTCGGCCAACTCAGCTTCATGCTCAACTTCGGCGAAAAGCTGTGGAACTTCATTCAGGATCAGATCAACAATTCAAGCGGAAGCACCGATCCTACGCCCGAGGAAGTCGTCGACTACGGCAAGAAACTTTCCGAAGTCCTGAAATCGTATGTCTATACGGCGGAGAAAAAGAGCGAAGACGGCAGCATTATAACGCCTGCGTCGTGGAATCTGACGCTCAACGGCGACGCGCTTGCAAAGGGCGTGCTCGGCGATCTCAATGTTGTCATATCCGAGGATCAAGACGGTTATATCCATGATATCAAGATGAAAGCGGCGGTGATACCGATTCTGAATGGCTCTTTGATCGATGCGGATCTGAATCTCCGCTGGCGCAACCCGGGCGGCATCATGGAAGAGGGCGCAAGCGATAAAACGGAGGACGTTTCGGGCACCATCGAGGATCATGCAAACGGTATGGGCGCGGAGATCGAAAAGCTCAATACCGAGGGCGGCTGGACGCAGACGCAGGACGACGGCACTGTCACCTATAAATTCCTCGAAGCGAAAGAGAGGACGGTCTCGTTCAAGTATCACACCCACGACGGCGGAGAGGCAGATCTCGGGAAGCCGCAGACCGTACTCGTCTCCTCAGGCGGGGACGGCAATACCGAAAACACCCTGTACAGCGAGCTCATCTATCCCGATCTTCCCGCAAATAACGCGGAATTCACCTATGCGTGGGAGAGCGAGCAGGTCGGGTTTGAAGACATTCTTTCCGCGGACGTCATCTTTGCGAAGCAGACGAAATGCACTTACACGGTGACGCTGATCTCCGATTCCAACCTCGGCGATGGCTGGGAGAACTCGGGCGACACATGGACGCGCACGGCGGAAATGGAATACGGCGCAAAGATTGTCGCAGGGAATCAGGTGTATACCGTTACGGATACCGCGAGGGAATTCCGTATCAGTCTTGAGGACATTCCCGAAATGAGCGGGCGCACGGGTCATTGGAAGCAGAACCCCGACATCACCGAAAAAGGTATGACACTGACCGCCGAATATGATGGCGATACGGTCCATTACACTTCCGTTGTCCCCTTCACGGCGGATGGCATGGAAGGAAGCAATACGGAGCACAGCGTGACATTCGGAAGCAGTTATACGCTTGTGCCTCCCACGGCGGACGGGTATACCTTCCTCGGCTGGTACAAGAAGACGGGCGACACATGGGAGAAAGTGGAGACCCTCGAGCTCAACGAGAACGGCAAGACGACCGTGGAAGTCGAAGCCCTTTGGGCGAAACCCAACTATGGCTTTACCATGAGCGGAAGCAGAAGCGGAAAGATCGGCAATTATACCTATAATGTCTCCATAGTTGAGACTGAGGAACAACTCGTCGGTGCGTTCGCGGACGAAAATATGACCCGAAGCGTCAAGTACGAATTTTACATCGGAACGGGCAACCCCGGAGAATATACGGTGGTTGATGGTAGAAGTTACTCGGCTTCGGGTGTGAATAGCGGTCTCAGTACTGTAAGGGCGTACGCCAAAGTCACGGTGACCTACACCGATGCAAGCGGCAACGTGCTTTTTACGATTGTTGTTGAACACAACGGGACATATGATTGGCGGGGCGCCTTATCGTAATCCTGATCATATTTGTATGAAGGCATAAGCTCGGCATCCCGCCCCGCGCCACCCCTTGCTTCCCCTCTTAGGGGAAGTACCCGCGCAGCGGGGGATAGGGTTTCAAAACCCTTCAGTCGCGCAAGGACAGCGCGACAGCTCCCCTGAAAGGGGCGCCGAGGGAAACCGCCGACAAAAATCATGAAACCGCTTGACATTTTCGCAAAAACGCGGTAAAACAGTATCAAAAAAAGGAGATATCTTATGGAAAACTTGAAAAGCTACATCGCCGAATTTATCGGCACCTGTGTGCTCGTCCTTATGGCTTGCGGCGTTGCGGTCGTGCTCGGCTGCAACACGGCTGCAGGGTATGTCGGGACGGCGCTTGCATTCGGGCTCGTCATCGTCGCGATGGCGTACTCCATCGGGAACATTTCGGGTTGCCACATCAACCCCGCCGTGTCCTTTGCGATGCTCTTGACCAAAAAAATGAGCGTGCGCGACTTCGTCGGCTACATCATCGCACAGGTCGCGGGTGCGCTCGCGGGCTCCCTTCTTCTCGGGCTCTTTGTCGGCGGGTTCGATAGCCTCGGCGGAAACGTTGCACAGCCCATCCTCGTCAATGCATACGGCGACGTCGGCGCCCAGTTTGTCGCGCTCATCGTCGAAGTGGTCCTCACCTTCATCTTTGTGACGGCGATCCTCGGCGTCACTTCCAAGACGGAAAACAAGGCGGTCACGGGGCTTGTCATCGGCGGCGCACTCACCCTTGTCCACCTTCTCGGCATCGGGCTCACGGGCACGTCGGTCAACCCCGCCCGTTCGCTCGCACCCGCACTCTTCCAGTCCTTCACGGGCGCAACGGAAGCCCTTGCGCAGATCTGGATCTTCATCATCGGGCCCATGGCAGGCGCGGCGCTTGCGGCGGTCGTATTCAATCTTCTCTTCAAGAAGTCCGCTTCCGCACAGGCTCCCGCAAAGACTTCGGAAAGCGAACCCGAGTCCAAGGAAGAGAACGCATAACTCTTTTCCCAACAAAACAAATCGCCCTCTTCAAAGGGGGGCGATTTTTTGTGTTTGACAGGCATTTTTCGATGTGTTATACTAACACTACAGGTATGGAAAAGCAGTACATCGCGATCGATCTCAAATCCTTCTATGCGTCCGTGGAATGCGTTGCGCGGCGGTTCGACCCGCTCGATTGCAACCTCGTCGTCGCGGACAGTTCCCGCACGGAAAAGACGATCTGCCTCGCCGTGTCTCC
>CANRIY010000127.1 GCA_947630775.1 uncultured Clostridia bacterium
TCATGGTGAGCTTGTCGCCCCGCCCGCACTTCTTTTGTGCTACTAAGGGCGGCACGAGGAGCATAAGCGACGAAGTAACCATCACCTTGTTTATAATGCGGTGATCCTTCGACGGAGCTACTTCGCGGGCGGTGCCCGCTCGTGCCGCGCTTAGTGCAATAGAATGCGCGCGGGGCAGGATGACATCATTTGGAACACCGTGTCGAAATCCGCCGCGCCCCCTGTCATTTCGAGCAAGGCGCCCGCGGCGAGTAGCCGCGGGCGCCGCCGTCGAGAAATCCCGGCATTCAAATGCGGTAGAGATCCCTCGACTTCGCTCGGGATGACAAAAAACGCCTCCCCCTTTGGGGTGGAGCAACGCATTCTGCCAAGGATTGATAATCCTTGGCGCGTTGCGACATGAGTGAGCGCATTATCTCGCGCGAACGGTGACCGAGGGCAGGACGCTACCTGCCCGAGACGGCTCCGCCGCAGGCGGTGGTGGGGGGGGATGATGCCCCACCTTATTCCTTTCCTGTGTACATCGCGGGCGAGCAGAGCGCAACCTCTGCCGCAACATTCACCGCCGCAGGATTCATTGTGACATTCCCGCTTTTGTCGATCGTCCCGTCCGTGCAGGTGATCGTATAATCACCTGTGTTAGAATTCCAGTCTGGACCCTTTCCGATTGATTTCCATTGATCCACAGTCCCCAAAAATTGAATACTTATAAGCGAACTGCAGTCAGAGAACACAAGATCCCCGATTGAAGTAACGCTGTCGGGAATCTCTATGCCTTTAAGCGAACTGCAACCCGAAAACGCACTGCCTCCGAGCGTGGTTACACTGTCGGGGATCTCTATGCTTGTAAGCGAACTGCAACCCCCGAACGCACACCATCCGATCTCGGTCATACCTTCGGGAATCTCAATGCTTTCAAGCAAACTGCAACCCACGAACGCATAATCCCCGATCGAAAACAATTTGCTGTTTGTTCCGAATGTCACGCTTGTAAGCTTAATGCATATCGAGAATGCAAAATCTTCAATTGAGGTCACGCTATCGGGAATCTCTATGCCTTCAAGCGAACTGCAATTATAAAAGGCATAGCGTCCGATCTCAGTTACGCTGTCGGGAATCTCTATGCCTTTAAGCGAACTGCAATTATAAAAGGCATAGCGTCCGATCTCAGTCACGCTGTCGGAAATCTTTAAGCCTTCAAGCGAACTGCAATTATAGAATGCATACCATCCGATCTCGGTCACACCGTCGGGGATCTCTATGCTTTCAAGCGAACTGCAATCGTGGAACGCACTACCTCCGATTGAGGTCACCCCATCGGGAATCTCTATGCTTTCAAGCGAACTGCAATACGAGAACGCCTCGTCGCCGATCGAAGTCACGCTGTCGGGAATCTTAATACTCGTTAGTAAACTGCAATTATAGAATGCAGACCCTCCGATCGAGGTCACACCGTTCCCAAGTGTTACACCTTCAAGCGTATTACAAGACGAGAACGCCTCGTCGCCGATCGAAATCACGCTGTCGGGAATCCTAATACTCGTTAGTGAACTGCAAAAGCTGAATGCCCTTGCTCCGATCGAAGTCACTAATTTGCCCTTATATCCATAGGGGATCACAACATTTTTCAAAGTTGTTTTTTCATCCCAAGCTACTGAATATGTTTCTTGGTCGCTATTTAGCGTATAGACAAGTCCTGTTTTTGTGTATTCCAATTCATTTCCGCATTCCGTACAACGATTATTCACATCATAGGTATGCGTATGGTCGGGCGGGGTCGTGTTGCTACCGTCCGACGAACCGCTATCGCTGCTCTTCCCATCGCACGCGGCGAGGCTGAGGCAGAGACAGAGGCACGCCGCAAGGGCGAGCAGAACCGTCCATATTTTGTGCTTCATAGTTTCATTCTCCTTTTTTTGTTTTTTGCGGGCTTAACTGTCCTCACCGTTGAGCAACACCCCCTCACCCGCTACGCGGGAGCTCCCCCTCAAGGGGGCGCCGAGGAAACCACTTGCTGCCCCTTTTAGGGGAAGTCCCCGAAGGGGAAAGGGGTTTTAGCGTTAGGAAACCCCTCAGTCACCTGCGGCGACAGCTCAGGCGGAAAAGGCTCCATAAATAGAACGGTCGCCTTTTCCCGCCATCCCCAAGGAAGGACCCTACGAGGGGAGCCGAGAGGGGGCGGACTTCGTTCCTCGGGGTCCTTCCCCTTCGGCTACGCTCAGGGTCAGGATGACGCTCGACGCGGGCGCCGAGGAAGGCGGCTAAAAATAAGGGCATTCCAATGAAGGAACGCCCGCATTGAGTATCCCGTCATTGTTGCCACACAAATTCTTCCACAGTCGGAAAAAAAGGATACACCAAATGCCAGTGTAGCCGACTATGGAACAAAATATGAATTTGTGTGGCGGTTTCAGTATAACACAGGGCAAAGAAAATATCAAGCGGAAAAATCATTTTTTCAGGGCGAATTATTTTGAACTTAGCCGAGAAACCCCTCAGTCGCGCAAAGACAGCGCGCCGGCTCAGGCGGAAAAGGCTCCATAAATAGAATGGTCGCCTTTTCCCGCCATCCCCAAGGAAGGACCCTATAAGGGGCGCCGAGGAATAAAGCATGACGTATTTAGAACCATTGCCCACCCCCCTACCTTGGGCGGCAGGGACCGCCGCAAGGCTCGTCGCGGTTGCCACCGCTCCCGTCGCGGCGCAGCTCACAGTGCACCGCACTGTTGAGCAGAATTGCGCCGCTCCTCCCCTCCTTGGGAGGGGGCATGTTCAGAAAGGCGCCCTTCGTTCTAATTCACGGCGCGAAGCAAAACCACGCTTTTGCGGCAGCGCACTCAATTTGTCGAACCCCTTCGACTTACTGTCGTGACAAGCGCCCCGCCCGCACGTTCTTTTATCGTCGAAGGGCGGCACGAGCGCCACAGGCGCGAAGTTACGCGACAGTGACTCAATATCCCAAAAACGTGACTTTCCTCGCTCGCATTTATTTTGCGCGCAAGAGCAAGGCAGAGATGTCTCGACAAGCTCGACATGACAATTTGGAACGCTTGGTCGGTTCACCGAGCACAAAAGAAATTTGCGAAAAACAAAAAACTCCCCGAGGACCCTCGGGGAGCAAAATTTCGGGAAATTATTTCTTCATTGCCTCGACCTGCTTGGCGACTTCTTCGCTCAGGTCCTCGCTCTTCTTTTCGAGCCCCTCGCCCATGACGAAGAACACATAGCGGTTGAGCGCGACGGGCGCACCCGACTCTTTCGCCGCCTGCGCGATGAGCTGTTTGATCGTGACTTTGTCGTCCTTGACGTACTTCTGCTCCAAGAGGCAGTTCTCTTCATAGAACTTATTGATCTTGCCGAGAACGATCTTTTCCGCGATCGCGGCGGGCTTGCCCTCGTTGAGCACTTCCTGCATCATGATCGCCTTCTCTTTTTCGAGCGTCTCCGCGGAGACCTCTTCCTTGGTGAGATAAGCGGGCTTGGAGAACGCCGTGTGGAGAGCGATATTGTGCGCAAGTTCCTTTGTCACGTCGTTTTCGGCGCAAGCGAAGTCGAGCATGACGCCCATCGTGCCGCCCATGTGGATGTAGGTCTCGAGGAGGCCTTCCGTCTCGTACAGGGCGAAGCGGCGCACGGAGAGCTTCTCCCCGATGACGCCCGTCTGCTCCTGCACATAGGTGTCGACCGTCTTGCCGCCCATATCGCAGGCGAGGAGTTCTTCGACCGTTGCGGGTTTATGTGCGATCACCTGCTTTGCGACTTCGCCGACGATCTCGTGGAACTTGTCGCCCTTGGCAACGAAGTCGGACTCGCAGTTGACTTCGAGAAGCACGCCCTGCTTCCCATCGACAAGGGCATAGACGATACCCTCTGCCGCGATCTTGCCCGCGCGTTTTGCCGCCTTTGCGATGCCGCGTTCGCGGAGAATGTCCGCCGCACGCTCAAAATCGCCGTCTGCCTCGGTAAGTGCGTTTTTGCAATCCATCATGCCCGCGCCTGTCTGCTCGCGGAGCTTCATAACGTCCTTTGCGGAAATAGCTGCCATTGTTTTTATCTCCTTCCTTAAGATTCCACTGCGGGCTCCGTGCTCTCTGCGGGAGCTTCCGCCGCAACGGCTTCGGTCTCTGCCGTCTCCTCTTCTGCCGCGGGCTCGTAGGCGACGCCCTGGTTTGCCTCGATGACCGCATTTGCAATGACGGACGAGATGAGCTTGATCGCCCTGATCGCGTCGTCGTTGCCGGGGATGACATAGTCGACAAGGTCGGGATCGCAGTTGGTATCGGTGATCGCGACGATCGGGATGTGAAGTTTGCGCGCTTCCGCGACGGCGATGTCCTCATTGTGGGGATCGACGACGAACATCACGCCGGGGAGTTTTCTCATCTCCTTGATGCCGCCGAGGTTCTCCTGAAGTTTGGCCATCTCCTTTTTGAGCCCGAGCACTTCCTTCTTGGGAAGAAGATCGAACTCACCGCTCAGTTCCATTCTCTCGAGCTTTTCAAGATAATCGATCCTGCCGCGGATGGTCTTGAAGTTCGTGAGCGTACCGCCGAGCCAGCGGGAATTGACGTAGTACTGCCCGCAGCGCT
>CANRIY010000128.1 GCA_947630775.1 uncultured Clostridia bacterium
GGGAGACCCCGCCACGCGCCGTAATTTAGAAGCATGCCCACCTCAGTCACCTGCGGTGACAGCTCCTCCTTAGGAGGAGCCTTTTCATGCCCCCTCCGTGGGAGGGGAGGAGCGGCGTCATTCTCCTCAACAGCCCGATGGGCTGTGAGGGGCGCCGCGACAGGAGCGCTGGCAGCGCGACGAGCCTTGCGGCGGTCCCTGCCGCCCAAGGTAGGGGGGTGGGCAACGGTTCTGAATATGCCCCGCCTTACTGCCAATCGCAGACGTTGACCCAGCTTGCGAGGAATTCCGCTTCGTCGGGCTTGTTCTTCACGGACTGCGAGGCGGCGACAATGGGCAGAATGCGCTGCACGTACTGGATCGCCGTGTCCGTCTTGGTGCAGAAGAGCCGCAAATACTTCTCCGCGAGCTCGTCGCGTTTTTGGAGTTTGAAGATGAGGTACGTCCTCGCCGCGTCCGCCGAACCGTTGCCCTGCGTCGCATGCGACCAGTCGATGATATACGGCGTGCCGTCCGCCTTGATGATGACGTTCGAGGGCTGGAAATCCCCGTGGCAGAGCTTGTTGTGATGGGGCAGGCCGTCCAGCCGCACATGCAGGTCGTACCGCACGGTCGCGGGGAACGCGCTCGCCGAGATCTTGGCGTGCATTTTATCTCTCAGGTGCCCGAGAAGGGGCACTTTTTCTTTGCTCATCGAGATCTGGAGATCGACGAAATACTCGAGGTATTCATCCGTCTTTTCGGGATGTTTTTGCATGAGCGATTCGAGCGTTTCCCCCTCGATAAACTCCCAGATGAGCGACCATTTTCCCCCGATGACTTCCACGCCGAGCACTTTGGGGATGTTGAGCTTCGTCTCCTCGACGCGCGCCTGGTTGAGCGCCTCGTTCAGGATCCCCGCCTTGGAGTAGTGCTCGTCAAAGGATTTGATGAGCCTGTCGCCGTCACGGTAAAATTTCTTGCCTGCGCTTTCGTGAATGAGTTCCATAATATCCTCCTGTCGCGCGGGGAGTTATCCCGCAATGCTGTTCAAGGGTATTATACACCCAAAAGGGGCGAAAGTAAAGCCCCGCTTTGAAATTTGTGATTTCGGGGGGGAGCGTTTTATCAAAGAAAAGCGGCGGAACGAAACCCGCCGCTTTCGCTTATACAATGGTATGTTACTCCTCGTCCTCGGGGAAGAGGATGGCGAGCGTTTCGAGCCGCTCCTTCAAAAACAGCAGACGCTTTCCGCCACTCGTCGCGTTCTCCTTTTCGTTCTTCGCGCAGAGCCGTACCGCGCCGAAGAGTTTTGCCCCGAAGACGGCGGTCACGGTGAGCGAGAGGAAGGTAAGCACGCCGAAGACGATCGAGAGGATCAAGGGCAAATTGCTCAGTGTGCGGAGAATATTGTCGATACTGATGGCGGTGACGACCGCGAAGATCGCCGTCAAGAACAGGAAGACGCAGGTGAAGATCGTATAGTGGTTGCGGTTCGCCGCAAACGCCGCCCGCCGCACGCTCTGCTTTTCCTCTACGACGGGACGGAGCTCCTCCGCCTCTTGCCTGTATGCGTCCCGCTCCGCGCGCAGGACGTCGCCCATTCTTTCAAGAAGAGGGGCGTGCGCCACGGTGAGGCGCGCGAGCTCCTGCGCATGCTCTTCGGTATAGAGGGGCTCGGCGGCGGTGAAGTTCTGCGTCACGGCGGCAAAATAGCCCAGCGCGGCGTCGGGATCTTCCCCGTCATAGACGACGGCCTGCCCGAACGAATTTTCCGCAGCCGCGAAATCGCCCGCCGCAAGAGAAGCATTGCCCTCTTCGGTCAGCCGCTTGCACTCCTTGATCGCCTCTTGCCTCGCTCTTTCGCGCTTTTCGAGCTCCTCCTGGAGCTGCGACGGCGTAAGTCCCACGAGATCCTCATCATACTCTTCGTCGGGAAGGGTGAGGGTCACTTCCTCTTCGGAAGCCCCGCCCGCGTCTTCCACGGCGTCCGTTTCGCCCTCTGCCGTGCGTTTGAGGCGGATCCCTCTGCCTTCATCCTTGTCGAGAATTCTTTCTTCCATATCAGCCTCCCGTCCCCTCGTCCTCGCCGAGGACAAAGGGGTTTTTGATTTCCTTATTTGTTTTCGGGTAGAAACTTTTGGCGACGATCGCGCGGCTCTTCCCGCGGTATCGGCTCTTCGCCCATTCGGCAAGCTCCTTCGTTTCGAACAGGGCAAAGGATGCGCTCCCCGAGCCCGTCATCGCCGCCCCGAGGGGGGAGAAGGCGCGCGCTTCGGCGTACGCATCTTTCACGGCCCCGCAAAGGGACGCCGCCGCGTCGTACAGACGGTTGGAAAAACGCTGTGCCGCCCATGAGAGCATGCCGCCGCGGATCAGACGGACCGCCTCTTCCGTGCAGGGCGCGCAGGATGGTTGCAGCCTGTCGTACTCTTCATAGCATTCCCGCGAAGAGACCCTTTCCTTCGGGCAGAGGAGCAAAAAGTGCAGCTCGGGCTCTTCGGGGAGAAAATCGATCTTTTCGCCCCGTCCCCGCATGCGCGCCAGCCCGCCCGTAAGAAGGTATTTTGTATCGCTTCCGAGCTCGTCCGCGAGCGCTTCCACCGCACCCATGTCCGGGACCCCATAGAGACGTTTCATGCCGAGGAGCACGCCCGCGGCGTCTGCCGAGGAGCCGCCGAGCCCCGCGCCGATCGGGATGTTTTTGTACACCGTAATGTCCGCACCCGCCGTTGAGAAGGCGGCGGAGAAGCGTTCCGCGGCACGCAGGGCGTTGTTTTCTTCGGGGGGAATGCTCTCGCTCCCCATGCCGTGCATGACGACGGAACTTCTTCCGTCCTTCCGTTTTTTGAGAACGATGCGGTCGGAGAGATCGGCCGTAACGACGAGAGAATCGAGCATATGATACCCGTTTTCTTTCCCCGTGACGTCGAGGGTGAGGTTGAGTTTAGCGTTGGCATTGAGCCGTACGGCGTTCATCATGGGTATTGTAGCACAGATTTCTTTGAATTGCAAATGTTTCGCTCGATTTCTTTTGCGCTCGCGCCTTGTCGGCGAGCGCAAAAGAAATCGAGCGAGGGGTTAATTCTCTTGCCTTGTAATTACGATTCGCCCGCTACTTTTCTGTTTCACAGAACATTAAGGCTCCCGTGGGGTGCCAAATTGGGTCGCCCTACTTCGTCGCTTACGCTCCTCGTGCCGCCCTTAGTAGTACAATAGAAATGCGGGCGGGGCGGCGGAAGTGAATTCCGCCTAAGGCAAGTAATTTTGGAACCTGCCCCTGTCTACGGGGGCGGGTGGCGCGCGCAGCGCGTCAGGTGGGGGTTTCTCGCTGCCCCTTTTAGGGGAAGTGATAATGCGGTGACCCTTCGACAAGCTCAGGGTGACGTGATTAAGAATGCGCTCAGGGTGACGTGATTAGAAACGGAATCTACCTCTCGGCTCCCCCTTGAGGGGGAGCTGTCACGCGCCCTTGCGTGACTGAGGGGGTGTCGTTCTGCCGTGCCCCGCCTCTCGGCGAGTAGTGCTGTGCGTATTGACAAAATTTCCGCTCCGTGGTATGATATCGCCGTGGGGTCCGCCCCACACAACCGCCCCCATAGGGGGCGTCACGGAGGACAACATGCTGCTCGGCGGCGATAAACTTTATATGATCCCATCCTCTTCCGCCTTTCAGTGCATGGGCTTTCTTTTGGCGGGGGAAGGGGACGTCATCGGGATCGACGCCTGCACGGAGTTTGAGACGGAAACTTTGGAGCGCACCGTGCTCGCGCTCGGCGGGACGGTGCACTGTTGGTTTCTGACGCACGCCCATTTCGACCATATCGAGGGGCTCACAGGGCTTCTCGCCCGCAACAGGGTGAAGGTGGAACGCATCTGCTATCTTTTTCCGCCGGTCTCGTTCGTCGAACGGGAGGAGAGGGGGCTGCCGCGCACCACCCGTGTCAACGAGCTGGAAGCGCTGATCAAGGAGCGCCGCGTGCCCGTGGTGCGCCCCGTAAAGGGGAAGCGCATGCAAGTCGGGCACTTTCGCGTGACACCGCTGTCGGACGGCGTTCCGGCGGGAGACGTCAATTCTTCGAGTATCGTATACCGCGTGGAGACGAAGGGCGCGCCCGTGCTCTTCCTCGGCGATATGAACGAGCGCGCGGAGCAAACACTGCTCGGCGAGTTTCCCGAAGAGCTCAAGTGCCCCGTTATTCAAATGGCGCACCACGGGCAGAACGGCGTTTCGGAGGCGTTCTATCGGCATATTCATCCCAAGGTATGCCTCTGGCCCACGCCCGAATGGCTCTGGAACAACGACGCGGGCGAGGGATTCGGGACGGGACCTTTTACGACGCTTTCGACCCGTGCGTGGATGGAATCGCTCGGCACGACAAATTATCGGTTTGAAAAGGACGTCACCGTCCTCGAATGAAAGCGGCCTCCCCCGCTTTTTGCATAGAAAAATGGAACGCAAGTCGTTCAACTTACGTCCCACTTGGCGCAGAAGACGAGATTCGAACTCGTGCTACCTTTCACAGGTACTACTCCCTTAGC
>CANRIY010000129.1 GCA_947630775.1 uncultured Clostridia bacterium
GAGCGGATCTCATAGACCCACGGGCGTCCGTACTTACGAGGGGATTCACTCGCCCCTTGCGGGGCTCGGAATGAGGGATTCTTGGCTCCCCCTCGAGGGGGAGCTGTCACCGCAAGGTGACTGAAGGGGTGTCATTCTCAATTACGCCCCCGTCCTCATCCCGAGAGCGACGACGCATAAAGTTTTCTCCTGTACGCATACTTCTTTCGGAGGTGCGTATGAAGGAAGGGCGGCCCGCGAGCGAGATCGCATGGGAACTGTTCGAAAAAACAGGAAACCTGAGTTATTACATGCTCTATAAAAAACTCAAATGAGAAGTAAGGTATGGAATTCAAGACGGACGCGCTCGTCATAAGGAGCGCGGACTACGGCGAAAACGATAAGATCGTGACCCTTCTCACGGCGGACAGAGGTAAGATCTCCGCCGCCATGAAGGGCGTCAAAAAGGCGGGCGCAAAGCTGAAATTCGCGTCCCAGCCTTTTTGTTTTGCGGAGTATGTGATCGTCTCCCGCGGCGGGCGGAACACCGTGACGGGCGCAAGCCTGCACGACGGTTTTTTCGCCCTTTGCGAAGATATCACATCCCTGTGTGCCGCCGCCGTCGTCGCCGAAGCCTGCGATACCCTGCTCTATGAGGGCATGGCGGGGGAAAAGCTCCTCGTGGAGGCGGTGCGGTGCCTCGGAACGCTCTGCGAAGAAGGGGGCGCGGCGGCCCTTCTCTCCTTTCTGCTTACCGCGCTCTCCCTTGCGGGCTATCCGCTCACTGCGGGAAATTGCCCCGTGTGCGGCGGGACTCCGCGGGGGAGAATGTCTTTCGACATGGCGGGGGGCGTCTTTTGCTGTAAGGCATGCTTCGACGGCGTTCCCGCGAGCGAAGCGACCTACCGTTCCATCCGCGCCGCATGCGGGGAGGGCGAGGGGAGTGAGGACGGCGATCTCCGCGCGCTCCGCCTCGTCGGGGCGTATTTCCGCGAAAAAACGGACACGGAACTCAGGTCACTCCCGCAGTATCTTGCCATGCTCGGCGGAAGGACTTGATTTTTTGCTTGACGGAGAGAATATTTCAGATTATAATAGAGAAAAAAGACCGGAGCGGGAAAACTATGGAAAACGAAGAGAAGAAAGAGGTCACGGTCGGCGGGATCTTTCATATCATCAGAAAACGTATCTGGCTCGTGCTCGGCGCGACGATCCTTATCACCGTTGCCGCCGTGCTTCTCATCGAATTTATCATCAATCCGATGTCCACAACCTATTCGATGGATTTCCGTTACGTATTCCCCTTGCAGGAAAGCAAGTCCTATCCCGACGGCACGCCCTTCTTCTATCAGGAGATCGTCACGCCCGCCGCGCTCAAAGACGCCGCCGCGACGAAGGACGAATTTGCGGGGATCGACATCGACGGCATGAGCCGCCGCGGCGGGATCGAAGTGGAAGCGGAGACGATCACCGTTCAGGAAACGGAAGTGTATACGGGGCGGTACACCCTGAAGGTGGACGCTTCCTATTTTGAAAACAAGGAACAAGCGGAGGGATTTCTCCGCGCCGTTGCCGAAGGCCCCGTGCGGGAGATGCAGAGGATGGCGGACGGGATGTCCTATACCACCGTTGAGAGCACCTTCCAAAACGCACCTTTCGAGGACCGCCTTCTCCTGCTTTCGGAGCTGAAGGAGCGTCTTCTCGGGAAATACGACGAGTGGATCTCCTGTTACAGCGAAAATTACAATGTGAAGACCGCGGGGGAGGACGGTGCGGAGATCGTCCGTCCCCTCAAAGATTACCGCGACGACGTCGTCGTGCTCTACGGCGAAAGCGTACAGCGGGAGCTTCGGAACGAACTCGAAAGCGGCGGATATTATTTCGGGGATCTCGAGGCCTATAAGGCACAGCTCAAAAAGGAGTATGAGAGGAACGAAACGGAGAAGACCGCGATCGGAAATCCTTTGAACGGCCGTTGGACGGAACTCAACACGAGGAACCTTCAGATCGACGAATGGATCAACGCCTCGGAGACGCCCGGCAGGGAGCCCACGCTCACCGAAGCATCCGTTGCGGCGTATGCCGACCGCCTTTCGGCGGAATTCGAAAAGCTCCAGGAACAGGCGGAAGTACTGGCGGACGTCACCGCCGCGATCTATCAAAACGGCGCATTCGCACGCTTCTATACGGAGGACGCCGTTTCGGGCGGCGGCATCGGGCTCGCCATGGGGGGAGTTTGCAGTCTCGTCATTGCCTTCCTTGCCGCCTGCTGTATCGCCTATGCGCTCGAGATGCGTGCAAAGAAGAACGCTCCGCAAGAGGAGACCGCTTCGGGCGGCGGCGATCCGTCGGACGGGCTTGAGGACAGCTCCGAAGAGAGCCCCGAAAACTTCGAAGAAAGCGAAAATGTCTCCGACATTGAAAACCCCGAAGACGGCAACGAAGAGGAATGAGGCATGGAGGCCTTCGTCTATATCCTGACCTGTGCGGACGGCACGCTTTACACGGGCTATACCGTCGATCTTGCGCGGCGCATTGCGGCGCATAATGCGGGCAGGGGAGCAAAGTACACGCGCGGGCGTCTGCCCGTGCGCCTTGTCTTTTCGGAGAAATATCCAACGCCGAACGAGGCGATGCGGCGGGAGGCGGAGATCAAAAAACTTTCGAGGGCGGAAAAACTCGCCCTGATCGGAGGGGCGCCGTGACCCTCTTCGCCGCTCTGCGGTTTACGGAAGATCCGAATCTTCGAGACCGTGTCTATTGGTACATTTCACCCATTCCCGTGAAGGAGAACGAGCGCGTCCTCGCGCCCGTGGGCCCGCACGACAGACTGCAGTGTGCGCGCGTCGAACGGATCTTTTGCGGGAAGGAAGAGCCCTACCCCGCCGCGCTGTGCAAACAAATCGCCGCAAAGTACGGCGCACGGGAGATCGCAAAGGGCTGTTTCGAGCTGGGCGGCGTGCGCTATGACGACAGGCACTATACCCGTTTCGGGCATATCCTCATCGCGCAGGAGATGATCGATATCTCCGCGCTGCCTTTCCCCGTGACCGTGATCGGGGAAGAAGAGCATTGCCTCGAAAAGATCGCCGCGGCGAAAAATTGCGTCCTGCTGTGCGGGACATGGGTACGGGAAATTGCGTCGCTCATCTTAAAGATCGCGCGGGACGAGGAGACGGACGCGCTGCTGGGCACCGCCTGTGTGATCCGCGCCAAACTGTGCGGATAGGGGGAGATATGAAACATATTCTGCTGATCGCAACGGGGGGGACGATCGCCTCCCGCATCGGGAAGAACGGGCTCGCGCCCGCCATTTCTTCGGAGGAACTTCTGGGCGAGGTCCCCGAAGTCAGAAAGCTCTGTATGGTCGACGCCGTCCAGCCCTTCAATCTTGACAGCACCAACGTCTACGCGCCGCACTGGCTCTCGGTCGCCCGCCTCATCGAGCAGGAGTACGAAAACTACGACGGGTTCGTGATTACCCACGGGACGGACACCCTCGCCTATACGGCAGCGGCGCTTTCCTATCTCGTGCAGGATTCCCCCAAGCCCATCGTGCTGACGGGCTCGCAGAGATCGGTCTACCTTCGGGATACGGACGCAAGGCAGAATCTTGCGGACGCCTTCTTTTATTGCGCGGACGGCGCCTCGTTCGGCGTGGACGTGGTGTTCGACGGCAAAGTCATCCTCGGCACCCGCGCCAAAAAGACGCGTACGCGGAGCTATAACGCCTTTTCGAGCATCGATTACCCCGAGATCGCCATCCTCCGCGACGGGATCCCCTATTATTATATTAAGGAAAAGAAGCCCGCCGCGCCGACCTTCTACCATAAACTCGAAAATCGGGTATTCGTCCTGAAAATGACCCCGGGGCTGAGCGCGGACATCTTCGACTGGCTCGAAACGCATTGCGAGGGGCTCATCATCGAATCCTTCGGCTCGGGGGGGCTGCCCGGGTACGAAAACGATCTGTTCTTTACCCGCCTTAAACGGTTTTTGGATGCGGGGAAGGTCGCGGTCGTCACCACGCAGGTAGAACGGGAAGGGAGCGCGCTCGATAAGTACGAGGTGGGGCGGCGGCTCCTTGAATGCGGGCAGGTCCTCGAAGCGCGCAGTATGACGCTCGAATCGGCGCTCACAAAGCTCATGTGGCTGCTCGGGAACTTCCCCCGCGACGAGATCGCCGCCCGCTTCACTGCCCCGATACGAAAAGATATATTGTAAGAGTGTTTCGCTTGATTTATTTTGGGCTCGCGCCAATGTGGCGCGAGCCCAAAATAAATCAAGCGAGGGGTTAAGGCTTCTGCCTTGTAATTACGATTCGGCCGCCAACGTTCTGTTTCACACGACAGTAAGCCGAAGGGGTTCGGCAAATTGGGTGCGCTGCCGCAAAAGCGTGGTTTTGCTTCGCGCAGTAATTTGGAAGCATGCCCACCTCAGTCACCTGCGGTGACAGCTCCTCCTTAGGAGGAGCCTTTTCATGCC
>CANRIY010000130.1 GCA_947630775.1 uncultured Clostridia bacterium
GACGTCGGGCACCAGTGCTATACCCATAAACTCCTTTCGGGTAGAGCGGATAAATTCCATACGCTCCGCAAGGAAGGGGGGCTTTCCGGCTTTCCCAAACGGGAAGAAAGCGTCTATGACTGCTACGATACCGGGCATGCGGGAACGGCGATCTCCGCCGCGCTCGGGATCGCCAAGGCGCGCGACCTGAAGGGTGAAACATTCAACGTCATCGCGCTCGTCGGTGACGGATCGTTTAACAACGGGCTCATTTATGAGGCGCTCAACAGCCTTAAGATCTTAAATGCGAACATTTTGATCGTCTTGAACGACAACGGAATGTCCATTTCTCCGACCGTCGGCGGCACGCACGAGGTTCTGAACGAGATCAAAGAGGGGAATCCGCCCGTTGAGGACGTTGCGCTTTTCGAGCGCTTCGGTCTGCAATATATGGGCGTATACAACGGAAACGACCTCACAGAACTGCTTCCCGCGCTGGAAAATGCAAAGAAAGCGCTTCATAGTACGAGCGTTCTCCTTCATGTGACGACGAAAAAGGGGCACGGCTATCCCTTCTCGGAAAACGCCCCCCTCGAAACGCACGGCGTGAGCCCGCATGAAAAATGCTACGAATACTCGACTGCGCTCGGCGAGGAGCTCATCACTCTTGCCGAAAAGGACGAGAGGATCGTCGCCGTCACCGCCGCGATGACGGACAGCCTCGGGCTCAGACCCTTTTTTGATAAGTTCCCGAAGCGTTCGGTCGACGTCGGGATCTGCGAGGAGCACGCCTCCGTCCTCTGCGCCGGCCTTGCGGCAGAGGGCATGAAGCCCTATTATGCGATCTATTCCACCTTTTTGCAGCGTGCCTTTGATGAGATCATCCACGACGTCTGCGGGCAGAAGCTCCCCGGGACCTTTTGCATCGACCGTGCGGGCGTTACGGGCGCGGATGGGGAGACCCATCAAGGCGTCTTTGACCTGTCCTATCTGTCCTTTATCCCGAATCTGACGATCGCGATCCCGAAAAACGTCACGGAATTCCGCGCGATGATCCGTTTGAGCGCCGATTATCCCTATCCGCTCGCGATCCGCTATCCGCGCGAGGGGACGGAAGGGGAGATCGGCGACGTAAAGATCGGGAAATTCGAAGTTTTACATAGTACTATGTCAGACATAGTAATCCTTGCGGCGGGAGAACGGTGCATCGATCTTGCAACCCGCCTCTGTGCCGCTCTGAAGGAGCAGGGCGTCGATGTGACGCTCGTCAATGCCCGCTTTTTGAAGCCTTTAGACGAAGAATATCTCTCCGCCGTCGAAGCGGGGTGCATCGTCACCGTGGAAGATAATGCCTTGATCGGCGGTTTGGGGGACGCCGTTTCGCGGTTTTACAGGAACAGCGGCAAAACGATCCTCTCCTATGGGTATGACGATCTCTTCCTCCCGCACGGAGAAGCGCACTCCCTCATGGAAAAATATGGTTTAAGTGTACAAAAGATGTTGAGTGAGATCCTCGGTTATGCGCGCAGATAAGTTCTTTTCGGAAAAATACGGCTCCCGTACAAAGGCGCAGGAAGCGCTTTTGCGGGGGCTCGTTTTACGCAACGGCAAACCCGTATTGCCGAAGGACGAGGTGTCCGAAGAGGATGTTTTCACGTTTACGGAGGCGGAAGAGTCGTTCGTCTCGAACGGAGGATATAAGCTCGCGCGCGGACTCAAGGCGTTCGGAGCGGACGTTCGAGGGCTTGTCTTTGCCGATCTCGGCGCCAGTACGGGAGGATTTTGCGATTGCCTTCTGCAAAACGGCGCCAAAAAAGTGTATTGTGTCGATGTCGGAAAGAGCCAGCTGGACAAAAAACTCGCTGTCGATCCCCGCGTCGTCATTATGGACGAAACGAATGCCCGCTACCTCTCAAAAGAAAGTTTTCCCGAGCCCATCGACGCCGTTTCCGCCGATCTCAGCTTTATCTCTCTCCGCCTGATCCTGCCCGCCGTCCATTCGGTCTTGCCCGAAGGAGGGAGGGCATTCGTCCTTTTCAAGCCGCAATTCGAGTGCGAAGGGAAGGGCATCGGCAAATCGGGGATCCTGCCACCGTCCCGCCACGGGGTGCTTCTGGCGTCATTTTACGATTTTGCCGCTTCGTTGGGGCTCGCTCCGAAGGATATCGTCAACGCGCCCGTACGGCAGAAGAAAAACATTGAATATGTGATTTTCCTCGAACAGGGCGGTGCGGGGATCCCAAAAGCCTTATTTATGCAAAAGGCGGCCGTTTCCCCGAAATTCCAATAAAAGTATAAGAAAAACTTATGTGTATTTATGCAAAAAATGCTTGCATTTATACAGCAAATCCTATATAATATAAATCGCGTATGATAATCGGTATTTTCTATAACGAAAAACAGGTCGATCCTTCGGTTGCTGCGGAGCTGAAAACCGCGCTCTGCAAGGGGGGATCGGATGCGGTTATCATGACGGATGAAGAGGGGATCTGCGGAGTCGACAGATTGATCGTGCTCGGCGGAGACGGGACCATTCTCCGCGCTGCACGCCGTGCCGCAAGGCAGTCTGTTCCGCTCTTCGGCGTCAATTTCGGGCGGATCGGCTTTTTGACGGAATTCGAGCGTGATGAACTGCCCGCCGCCGTTGATTTAGCGCTTTCTGCGGATTGCGACGTCCTCGAACGTTCCATGCTCGAGATCGACTGGAACGGAAAGAGGACCGACTGCCTCAATGAATGCTCCATCCTGCGCGGGGTCTCTCCGCAGGATGAAAACAAAGTCGTCACGATCGGTGTAAGGATCGACGGATCGGATGCGGGCGTGGTGACGGCGGACGGGCTGATCGTCTCGACGCCGACGGGCTCCACCGCATATTCGCTCTCCGCGGGGGGAAGTATTATGGCGCCCGACTGCGAAACGTTCATGCTGACCCCGGTCTGCGCCTTCTCTTTGAAGAGCCGTCCGATCGTTTATCCTTCCTCGAGCGAGCTTACATTTTCCATCCACGCCCCGCACCGTCTTCTTTTATACGGAGACGGCAGATTTTTGGGCTCTGTGGGGGAGAACGATTCGCTCGTCGTGCGGAAAGCGTCGAGAAGTGCCGTATTTTTGACGGCAAACAAAAAGGGATATTTCCGAAGGATCACAGAAAAAATCAATTAGAAAGGGATGAATCATGTTAAGAAACGCGAGACACAATACAATTCTTGAAATTATCGAACAGCAGGAGGTCGAAACGCAGGAAGAACTCTGCGAACAGCTTGCCGCACGAAATTTTTCGGTCACGCAAGCGACGGTCTCCCGCGATATCAAAGAACTTCACCTTTTTAAGGTAAAGGGGAACACCAAACGCTTCCGCTATGCTTCCATGACGGAGAAGGAAAACGGGCTTTCCGATAAGATGCGCGCCCTCTTCCAAACCTGTGTGTTGAGCATCCGCAACGTCCAGAATCTGATCGTGGTCAAGACGCTCAACGGCAACGGCTCCAATGCGGGCGTCGTCATCGACCGTCTCGAATACAGAGAGATCGTCGGCTGTATTTCGGGCGACGACACCGTCCTTGTGATCTGCGAAACCGCGGAAGAGGCGAAGATCGTCGCCGAACGGCTCAGTGCGATCGTCAAAGGTTGATCCATGCTGAAAACTCTCTCGATCCGCAACGTCGCGCTCATCGAACGCGCCGATCTTGAATTTTCGGAAGGGCTGAACGTACTTTCGGGGGAAACGGGCGCGGGAAAGTCCGTGATCCTCGACTGCATCGATTTTGTGCTCGGGGCAAAGGCGGATAAGGGAATGGTTCGCTATGGAGAGAGCGAATGTCTCGTGCGTGCCGAATTTTCCTGCGAAAGTGCCGCGCTCGGGGAGCTTCTCGCCTCTTTCGATATTGAAGCGGACGAAACGCTTCTCATTTCCCGCAAACTCAATACCGACGGCAGAAGCTCGCTCAAAGTCAACGGCGTTTCCGTCACGGTCTCGATGTTGAGGCAGATCACCTCGCTCCTCGTGGACGTCCACGGGCAGAGCGAGCATTTCTTTTTATTGAAGGAGCGCAACCAGCTTCGTCTGCTCGATGCGATCGGCGGGGAATCGGTGGCGGAAGCGAAGCGCCGCGTTTCAGATCTTCTTGCCGAACGAAAGAAGATCAACTCCGAACTCGCCTTGCTCGGTGGGGACGAGGGAGAACGGGCACGGCGGCTGGATGTCCTTCGCTACCAGATCGACGAACTTTCGCGTGCCGAGCTCAGAGAGGGCGAAGAGGAGACCCTGCTCGCGCAAAGGGAGAAATTCCGCAATGCGGAAAAGATCCTTGAGGGTCTTTCCGAGGCGAGGGATGCGCTCCGCTCGGACGGGGGAGGGGTGGATCTCATGCGTGCCGCCATCCGTGCGCTTCACTCCGTAAGCCGCTTTTCAGGCAGTTATGGCATATTGGCGGAGCGGCTTGAAAACGCCCTTGCC
>CANRIY010000131.1 GCA_947630775.1 uncultured Clostridia bacterium
CAGTGCACCGCACTGTTGAGCAGATTTGCGCCGCTCCTCCCCTCGGGAGGGGGCACAGAATGCGGGAGAGACGAAAGAAGGCAATCTCAGCAAAAGACCGCCGTAGGGCGGTCATTTTTTCAGTCATAGATCTTGCTCATCGGCTTGTCGAGATAGACGTTTTCGATCGCCGCCGCCCAGATCTCCGCCGTGGAGAGGATCTTGATCTTGGGGATCCTCTTGTCCTCGGGAAGATAGACCGTATCGAGCATCACAAGCTCGCTGATGGCGGACTGTTCGAGCAGTTCGAGGGCGGAGCCAGAAAGCACAGCATGCGTACAGCATGCCTTGATCTCCTTTGCCCCGGCGTCCACGAGCGCCTGTGCGCCCTGACAGATCGTCCCCCCCGTATCGATCATATCATCCACGAGAAGGCACCGCTTCCCTTCCACATTGCCGATGATGTTCATGACTTCCATGACGTTTGCACGTGGACGGCGTTTGTCGATGATGGCAAGGGGCACGCCGAGCCGCTCCGCCACCTTTCTCGAACGGTTGACCGAACCGATATCGGGCGATACGACGATGAAATCCTCGCCGAGCTTGTCCGCATAATAATTGTAAAGAGTGGGGCCGCCGAGAAGATTATCCACGGGAATATTGAAAAATCCTTGGATCTGCGCGGCGTGGAGATCCATCGTAAGGACTCTGTCCGCGCCTGCCGAAGTGAGAAGGTCGGCGACGAGTTTTGCCGTGATCGGGTCGCGGGAACGCGCCTTTCTGTCTTGGCGGGCATAGCCGAAATAGGGAATGACGGCAGTGACCCGTCCCGCGGAGGCACGCTTCGCGGCGTCGATCATGATGAGAAGCTCCATCAGATTGTCGTTGACGGGCGCCGAGGTCGATTGTATGATAAACAGATCCCTGCCCCTGACCGTCTCGCAGATGTGCACGCTCGTCTCGCCGTCCGAAAATTTGGAGACTTCGACTTCCCCGAGACTCGTATTGAGTTTGGCGGCGATCCTTTTCGCCAAGGGAAGGTTGGAATTTCCCGCAAACAGCTTGATCTCGTTTCCGTGTGTTATCATACGTCCTTCCTCAAAAATTGATTCCGTATTTATAATAAACAATTTCGGCAAA
Source organism: uncultured Clostridia bacterium (assembly GCA_947630775.1). Classification (GTDB taxonomy): domain Bacteria; phylum Bacillota; class Clostridia; order Christensenellales; family Borkfalkiaceae; genus Gallimonas. The sequence goes on from CANRIY010000131.1 coordinate 1,120, forward strand.
TTCGTCAATCGTTTCAAAAAGATTTTTTGCAAAAAGGCGCAAAGTGCGTCTGTACGGCCGTTTCTTGGCTCTCCTCCCCTCGGCTCCCCCTCGAGGGGTCCTTCCCTGAGGATGGCGGGAAAAGGCGACCTTTGTGTTCCCCTTGAAATCTCTTTCCGAACTCAAGGGGGAACTTTCGGAGCGGCTGGAAAAGTTCGGCTCCGGAAAGAAGGGCAAGGACGCCTCGCAGAAGGCCGAGGACGCAGCTCCTCCGCAGGAATAAAGAACATTATAGGCGACTCCTTGAATGAACTCCCTCCCCTACCCCTTTTCGAAGGGGGGAGGGCGAATTATCTTCACGGCGCCCCCTCTGCGCGCCATCCCAGTCCGAAAGTACAAAACAGCCGAGGGCAAACTGCCCTCGGCTGAATCAACTATTCAATACATATTTAACGTTGCTTTCAATGATATTTTACACCTTCTCTACACCGTTGAGATATGTCTTTTCCCCAATCTTGACAGTAATGCTGTTCTCGCTATAATCAATTTTATCGGAGTAAGATGAAGATATAGCTCCAAAAGCAAGGCTCTGATCCGAGATTACATCGGGTTCATGGTTCAAGAATATTACGGAAACAGTATTGTGAGAAATCACATAATTCTTATTCCATGTATATCCTACATTCCCTGCGATTGCACCAAAACTCTTAGCGGTACTGCTCTCCGCGCGCTCGATCGTAACATCGCTCAATGTATTGCCCGTGACTGTAATTGTTTGATTGGTGTCACCGACAATACCTCCCGCGACACTCTTGCCCTTGAGCGAAAGGCCAGAGATTTGGGAGTTTTCGATTGTAGAATTATCGGTTGCCTGCCCCACGATCCCGCCGACAGTCGCCAACGAATCAAGTGTCCCGCTCGTCGCATTGATGGAACAACCCGAAATGGTACAACGAGACATTTTACCCACAATCCCGCCGGTGAGCTTTGCGCCTGAAACGCTGACCGCACCGCTGATCTGAATGTTTTTGAAATTATAATTTTGCGCATGGCCGACGAACAAACCGGCTTCAGAGCTTCCGGAATAGCTTGTCGAAACGCTCGCATCCATCAGTCTGACATTTTGGATCGTTGCATAGTGACCCGAGCCGGTGAAGCCCCGAGTGCCATCAATATAACCGAAGAGCCCGGCATAACAATACTGTCTATAACCATCCTCTGCAGAATCGTCTACTTTCAAATTCCGTATGATATGATTACCGCCATCAAAATTCGCATTAAATACAGGGCCGGGATAGGAATACGGAGTCGTATGACCATCTCCGGGATCCATGCACGAAACCGGATACCAAATACTATTTTTCAGATCCACATCGGTCGTAAGTTTCACCCAAGTGTCCGCATATAATTTCTCCACCACTTTCTTGTGATTCGCATCTCTGGGAGACATTCCTTCACTAAAGAAATTGATAAAGGCGTCCTGCGTGTTTAGTTCGATCGTACGTTCCCCCTCTTTTGTCAAAGTGAAATGATAATCTATGGTTCTCCAGTAGTTGTCATTGTTGATCTCATCAATATATGCCTCGGGAAGATGATAAATAAGATCTGCGGAATTATCGCTCATTTTATGCGTATAATCAGCGTCAGATTGATAGTTAGAGCCGATAAGCCCACTGTTGAAAAGCACGATACTCATATCTTCATACTTGACAAGCGTCCCTTCAAAGCTACAACCTGTAAGAGTGATCGTACCCGTAACGGAACCGACGATCCCGCCGAGTCCGATATAGCTGTTGCGGCTTTGATTGGTGACAGTTGCATTGACTGTCACGTCGATAACGGTCGAACCGCTCTGAGCCGTACCGATCGCACCACCGACATGGGAGAACTCACTTACATACCAGTCCTCTTCTTCCAGAGGAACGTCATATGCCGTCACATTCACATTTGTATAACTTTTGCTCAATGTATAACCGCTGTCCGCAAGATATCCTACGATGCCACCGACCTGATCGCCACTTGCGACAATGCTCTCGGCATTATCGGCCTTCACGTTCACATTCGTAAGGTTGGAGTGTGCCTTGCCGAACACACCGCCGACGAGGAAAGTCTGCTTCCCTCCTCGAATAGAGATCTTTCCTGTGACAGTCAGATTTTCGCAACCCTTACTGTATACGCACCCTGCGAATGCGCCCACTTGTGAGGCACATTCGGTCGCATCAATCGTGACATTATTGATCGTAAGATCGTGAATGGAAGCATTCCACCCGCCGCTAAAACCGAATCTTCCGATGAAACCAAAAAGGCCAAGACCCACTGCTCCGGCTTCACCTTTTACATTAAGATTGGAGATTGTCTTTTGATTGCCGTCGAAGATCCCAACAAATGAGTGAGCATTGTCCGTGCCGATTGGAGTCCAAGGCTCGTTGTTGAGATCGATTTTCGACACAAGTGCGACAGTCTGATCTTGATATGCATTTTCTTTGCCTGTAAAATCGCCCGTGCCATTGACGCTGTCGCGGAAGGATTTGAGACCCGCGAGCGAAGAGATTTCATAGATGACCGTCGTTTCTTCGCCGTTCTTATAGTGCTTTTCGACGAAACCGTCCGAAATCGGATACTCGACGACGTTTTCTCCCGTGAAGCTCACATCTCCCTCGCCAACAAGGGTATTGCCCTCGCTGCCGCTCTCGGTTCCCTCGGTATTGGATTCGACCTCAACCTGTTCCACCGTGACGGTGCCCTCGGATTTTCCGACAAGGCTGCCCGTCGTAGCGTTTTCCTTCGCCGTGACGGTGCTGTCTCCCGTGACGGTGACGTCTTTCACCGTAATGTCGCCCCTCGCCTGACCGACAACGACCGCGCCGACGGAACCCTCGCCGCTCGCCGTTACTTCCGCCTTGACAAAGTGCAGATGCTCGATCGTGGCATTTTCGACATATCCGAAGAAGCCGACCGCTTTCGCATCGTCCGTAGTTCTTGCCGAGAAGTTTTCAATCGTATGTCCCTCTCCATTGAAGATACCTTTGAAAGGTGTTTCGCTCGAGCCGATCGGCGTCCAGTTCTCCGCCGCACGCGGCGCAAGAGCACGGTGAAGGCTTGCGGTTTCTATTTCATTGAAGTCGATATCCGCTTTCAGATGAACTTCCTTGCCCGCATAGTCGTTCCCCCCGGACACGGTTTGTGCAAATGCGGTGAGCTGCTCATAGGTATAGATGTCGAGACGGTTCGCCTCCATTTTCTCCATGAGAACTTCCCATTTGCCTTTAAGATAGCGGTAGAGCCGCGTGCCCGCGCC
>CANRIY010000132.1 GCA_947630775.1 uncultured Clostridia bacterium
TGCGAAGCATTTGGGCGTCGATCTCGATGAGCTCTACGTCTCCCAGCCCGACACGGGCGAACAGGCGCTCGACATTGTGGACGCGCTCGTGAGAAGCTCCGCGGTCGATATCATCGTCGTGGACTCCGTCGCCGCGCTCACGCCCAAGGCGGAAATCGAAGGGGACATGGGGGAGAGCCATGTGGGGCTTCAGGCGCGGCTCATGTCGCAGGCGCTCCGCAAGCTCACCGCGATCGTCAATAAGTCCAAGACCTGCGTCATCTTTATCAACCAGCTCCGCGAGCAGGTGGGCGTGATGTTCGGCAATCCCGAGGTGACCCCCGGCGGCAAGGCGCTCAAATTCTATGCGTCCATCCGCATTGACGTCCGAAAGACGGATATTTTGAAGGATACCGAGGGGGCGGCGGGCAACCGCACGCGGGCGAAAGTCGTCAAGAACAAGCTCGCCCCGCCCTTCCGTCAGGCGGAATTCGATATCATGTACGGCGAGGGGGTCTCGCAGGAAGGGTGCCTCATCGACCTCGGTGTGCAGTACGACGTCATCAAAAAGAGCGGCGCATGGTTCAGCTATAACGACAATAAGATCGCCAACGGCAGGGAGAAGATGCGTCAGTTCCTCAAAGACAACCCCGAACTTTCGGAGGAGATCGAAGAAAAGATCCGTCTCGCCGCAAAGGGCGCTTCCGTCGTCGCCGAAGAGTAATTGTAGCCCCCCCTTGGCTCCCCTTGCCCCAAGCGTCATCCTGAGCGTAGCGAAGGATCCCGAGGAACGAAGTCCGAACTTTCATTCTCGGGATTCTTCTCCTTCGACTACGCTCAGGGTCAGAATGACGCGGTAAACGGGGCAGGTTAACCGACTGTTCGTGCGGAAACGTCTCCCGACGTCAGTTCCGTAAATATCCACCATGAAATATCAATTCCTGAAAGTTGCGGCGGCGAGCCCCGATCTCAGGGTCGCCGATCCCGCATATAACGCAAAAAAAATCATCGAGATCATCGAAACGCAGGCGGAAAAGGGGACGGAGCTCCTCGTTTTCCCCGAGCTTTCCCTCTCAGGCTACACCTGCGGGGATCTTTTTCTGCAAAAGGCCCTTCTCGACGGGTGCCTCCGCGCCCTTGAAGATGTCGCCGCGGCGACAAAGGGCAAAAAAATGCTCGTCTATGTCGGGCTGCCCGTCGCCTATGGCGATAAGATCTACAACTGCGCGGCGGCAATTTCCGACGGAAAGGTCCTCTCTTTCACCGCCAAGACCTATCTTCCCAACTATGGCGAATTCTACGAACAGCGCCATTTTACAAGCGGAAAAGGCTTAGACGGCTACATCAATTTGACAGAGGGCACGGCGAGCATTTCCGACAGCTGTATCGTCTATGACGAGGGGCACGGCGTCAGTGTCGCCTGCGAGATCTGCGAGGATATCTGGGCGCCCGCGCCGCCCTCGATCGAGCATTGCCGCCACGGGGCGAGTGTCATCGTCAACCTTTCCGCCTCGAATGAAGTCGTGGGCAAACGCGAACAGCGTCATTCCATCCTCTCCGCACATTCCCGCAAGAACCTCTGCGCCTATGTCTATTGCAGTTCGGGGGTGGGGGAGAGCACATCGGACATGGTCTTTGCGGGTAACAACATGATCTACGAAAAGGGAGACTGCCTCGCGGAGAGCAAGCCTTTTTCGGGAGAAGTGTGCGAGGCGGAGATCGACGTCGGATATCTCATCGCATCCCGCCGCCGTACGACATCCTTTGTCGCTTCCTTTGGCGCCGACGATCCCGTCTACCACCTGTCGCCCGCTTCCTTTGTGACGGAGAATGAACTCACGCTCCGCAAAGTCAACCCGACGCCCTTTATCCCGCGTGACGGGGCGGAACGGAAGGAGCGTGCACAGCTCGTTCTCGATCTGCAGGCGCATGCGCTCGCGGGAAGGCTCTCCCATACGGGTGCGAAAACGGCGGTCATCGGCGTGTCGGGCGGGCTGGATTCCACGCTTGCCCTGCTCGTCATCTGCCGCGCCTTCGACCTTCTCGGAAAGCCTCATGGGGACATTGTCGCCATCTCGATGCCCGGTTTCGGCACGACATTGAAGACCAAAAACAACGCAAATTCTCTCATGCAGGCGCTCGGCGTCACGGTGCGCACGGTCAACATCTCGCAGACGGTCCTCCGCCACTTTAAGGATATCGGGCACGATCCCGACGAATTGAATGCGACTTACGAGAACGCGCAGGCGCGCTACCGCACGATGATCCTCATGGACGTCGCAAACGAGACGGGGGGCCTCGTCGTCGGCACGGGGGATCTGAGCGAGCTCGCCCTCGGCTGGTGCACCTATAACGGCGACCATATGAGCATGTACGCCGTCAATTCATCCGTTCCCAAGACGCTTGTGAGGATCCTCGTAGAGGCCGAGGCAGAGCGGCTCGGCGGCAGGGCGGAAGTCGTCCTCAAAAGCATCCTTTCGACAGAGATCTCCCCCGAATTGCTTCCCCCCGACGAGAAGGGGAATATCGCGCAAAAGACGGAAGACCTCATCGGCCCCTACGAATTGCACGATTTTTATCTGTATCATTTTATAAGGAAAGGGGATGCCCCCGCGAAAACGCTCTATCTTGCCGAGCGCGCCTTTGAAGGGAAGTACGACCGTGCGACCCTCAAAAAATGGCTTGTGAATTTCTACAAACGGTTCTTTGCCCAGCAATTCAAGCGCAACTGCGTGCCCGACGGGGTAAAAGTGGGCGCCGTTTCCCTCTCCCCCCGCGCCGACTGGCGCATGCCGTCCGACGCTTCCGCCGCGCTTTGGATCGAAGAGGCGGAAAATCTTTGAAAAACCCACACGCTCTTGCCCTCCCTTTTTTGAGAGGGAGAGATCCGCTCTCGCCCTCCCCCTTTCTAAGGGGGAGGGGTAGGGGAGGGGGTTCAAATTTGTCAACTTCAGGAGTAAATCGTATGTCATTCATCAAAAATTTTGCATGGGGAGTCGCTACGGCTTCCTACCAGATCGAGGGCGGCACTTACGAAGCCGACAAAGGCTTGAGCGTATGGGATGTCGCCTCCGCCACCGAGGGACGCGTGTTCGAGGGGCATAAGGGGCACATCGGCTGTGACCACTATCATAAGTGGAAAGAGGACGTCGCTCTCATGAAACAGCTCGGGATCAAGGCATACCGCATGTCGATCAACTGGGCGCGCCTCATTCCCGACGGCGTGGGGAAGGTGAGCGAAGCGGGCAAGACGTTCTATCTCAACCTCTTCAAGGAATTAAAGGAAGCGGGCATCGAGCCGTGGGTCACGCTCTTCCATTGGGATTATCCCTACGCGCTCTATCAGAAGGGCGGCTGGCTGAATTCAGAAAGCTCCGACTGGTTCGAAAACTATGCCAAAGTGGTCGCGGAGCTCTTCGGCGGCTATGTCGAACACTTCATTTTGGTCAATGAACCCGAATGTTTCGTCGGGCTCGGGCACTTTACGGCGGGGCACGCGCCTTTTTTGAAACTGCCCGTCCGCGACGTCGCATGCGTTGCGCACAACGTGCTTTTGGCGTGCGGAAAGGCGGAGAAGATCATCAGAAAGACGGTCGGCCATCCCGTCAAGATCGGCACGGCACAGGCATACTGGCCCGCCATTCCCGATACCGACGGCGAAAAAGACGTCGCTATGGCGAAAAAAGAGACTTTTTCTTGCCATCACGATTTCGGCGGCCCCGCACTTTGGCTGGATACGCTCTTAAAGGGGGAATATCCCCAAGACTTCCTTGCATGGTTTGAAGAAAACGGCTTTATCCCGCCGCGGGAAGACCTCAAAATCATCAAGAGCAAACTGGATTTTTGCGGGCTGAATACTTACTCGGGCAATCCCGTGAAGGACGAAGGCGGCAAGCCCGTCTATGTGACGCCCTCGCCCGATGTGCCCAAGACGGATATGCGCTGGAACGTCTATCCCAAGACGATGTACTACGGTCCCAAATTCATCTATGAACGCTACGGGCTTCCTATTGTGTATACCGAAAACGGCGTTGCACTTGCGGAATGGAAGGATGTAAACGGCGAGATCAACGACGACAGCAGGATCGACTTTTTGAAGCGGTACTTAAGGGAGCTCCACAGAGCGGCGCAGGAGATCCCCGTCGAGGGATACTTCCATTGGACGTTTTATGACAATTACGAGTGGACGGAGGGCTTTTCGAAGAAATTCGGGCTCGTACATTTCGACCCCGTGACATTGGAGCGTACTCCCAAAAAGAGCGCATGGTTCTATAAAAAGATCATCGGGACGAACGGCGAAGCCGCGTTGAAGTGAGATCATTGTTTTTCTGCCCCTTGGTGTTATCCGCCAAGGGGCAGTTTTAATAAGGCCTACCCCTCTGGGGGGAGGCTCCGCCGAAGGCGGTGGTGGGGGG
>CANRIY010000133.1 GCA_947630775.1 uncultured Clostridia bacterium
GCGTAGACAACATCTATAAAAAGGACGGGGAGTACTTTGCGGAACTCATCCTGCCCGACGACGGCGCGCTGGTGGGGAATATTCTCTCCGCAGGCGCGGGGCTCACCGTGCTCTCCCCGCGTTCCCTCGCCGAGCGGATCAAAAAAGAGGCGGAAAAGATCTCCGCCTCCTACTGATTTTTTGCCGCAATTCAGAGCGCACGAACGAGCTTTGCGTACTCGCCGTTTAAGGCGAGGAGTTCCTCGTGTGTGCCCTGCTCGATGATCTTCCCGCTGCGAAGGAAGACGATCTTATCCGCGCCGCGGATCGTCGAGAGCCTGTGCGCGATCACAAAACTTGTTCTGCCCGCAAGCAAAGTCTTTAAGCTCGCCTGCACCTCGAGCTCCGTCTGCGTATCGACATGGCTCGTCGCCTCGTCGAGGACGACGACTTTCGGGTCCGCAAGAATGAGGCGTGCAAAGGACAGGAGCTGCCGCTGTCCGCCCGACAGGGGATATTCCTCCGAGATCTCCGTCTCGAACCCTTGCGGGAGGCGGGAAATAAAGTTTTCCGCGCACGCCGCCCTTGCCGCTTCCATGCACTCTTCGTCCGTCGCTCCGGGACGGGCGAAACGGATATTGTCGAGCACGCTCCCGCTGAAAATGTATGTATCCTGCATCATCGCGCCCACACCCTCGCGCAAGGAATGCAGGGTATATTTTTTGATGTTTTTTCCGTCGAGGAGCACTTCCCCCTCCTGCACGTCATAGAAACGGGAGAGCAGATTGACGACCGTCGTCTTGCCCGAGCCCGTCGCCCCGACGAGCGCGACGGTCTCCCCCGCGTTTGCCTCGAGCGTGAAGTGTTCGAGCACGGGGATCCCCTCGACGTAGGAGAAGGTCACGTCGTCGAACTTCACATCTCCCCTGCAATCTTTGAGATTTTCGGCATCTTCACCGTCGAAGATCTCGATGGGCGTTTCGATGGTGTCGTAAATGCGTTCTAAGTTGGACGTGAGGGTGAACACCGTCGTGAGGTTGTTGCAGATCTCGCCGATGGATGAAGTCACTTCATTCAGAACGGTGCCGATGGCGACGACCGTGCCGAGCGCGAGCGTCCCGCCCGAGAGCCCGATGAAGAGCGCGACGCCGTACACGATGATGAGGACGATGGCGTTCGTAAAGCCGTGGGAGAGCGGGAAGAAGGCTTCGCGGACGTTCGTCGTACGCATGAAGGCGTGCCTGTACTCCTTGAAGAGCTGTGCCCCGATCTCGCAGTTGAGCGGCGCGCGGTTGTAGGCGCGGACGACCTCCGCCCCGCCGATATTCTCCGCGACAAACGCCGTATAATTGGCGTTTTTATTATGGTCGATCCCCGACCGCCTGTGGATGAGCGCGCTCAGAATGTACATTAAGATCCCAAGCGGGATGAGGGCGCATACGACCGCCCCGCCGATCTTGACGTCGAGGCAGAGGATCCACACGACGCCGACGAGCGACACGCCCGCCGCATAGACGATGGAATAGAACAAATTTCCGAAGAGCTCGGCGATGTCGTCCACATAATTGGTGACGCGGACGAGGATCTTGCCCGTAGAATGGGTGTCGAAATAGCGGAAGGAGAGTTTCATGACATGGTCCATGATCTCGCCGCGGAGCTCGCTCGCAAAGAGGGTCCCGTATTTGACGGGCACGAGATTTTCGAGATGTCCGAAGATGAGGGAACCCACCCATGCGGCAAACAGTCCCCCGCAGGCGAGAAGGGTCACGATCAAATAATTTTCCGCAAGTCCCCCTTCCGCAGGGAAGATGACCGAGATGATGACGGAGTAGAGGATCCCCGGGAGCAACGCAAAGAGCCCCAGCGCGACCTCGATGAGAATGCTCCCGAAAAAGGCGCCCTTATGGCGGAGCGCACTCTTGAGGAGTTTTTTCATCATGCGCGCGGAGAAGCGTTCCCGTACATATTCGTCCTTGTAATAGAGATCGTTCATGCCTGCTCCGTAAAGTTCATTTCTTTCGCCTGACGGCTGTATATTTGCGCAAAGTTGCCGCCGAGCGCCATGAGCTCGTCGAACGTCCCCCGCTCGGCAATTTTTCCGTCCTCCAAATAGAGGATCTCGTCGCAGTCTTTGAGCGCGGTCGCGCGGTGGGTGACGAGAATATGCGTCTTGTCGGCGCATTCCCGTGCGAGATTGCAAAAGACGGCGTGCTCCGTCTCGAGATCGAGCGCGCTCGTCACGTCGTCGAAGATGAAGACGGACGCGTTTTTGAAGAGGGCGCGGGCGATGGAGATCCGCTGTTTCTGCCCGCCCGAGAGCCCGAAGCCCTTTTCGCCGATGGTCGTTTGGTAGCCGTCGGGAAAGCGGCGGGCGAATTCGTCCACCTCGGCAAGCGCACCCGCCCGTTCGATCTTCTCCTCTTCCGCAAGAGGATCGTAAAGGGCGATATTGCTTGCGATCGTATTGGAAAAAAGGAACACGTTCTGCATGGCGTAGGAATAGCTTTTCAGAAGGGCGTTCCTGTCATACTCATGAATGGGACTTCCGTCGATGTAGATCTCCCCTTCGTCCGCCTCGGCGAGCCCTTGCAGGAGTTTGCAGAGCAAGGTCTTCCCGCTCCCCGTCTTCCCCATGATCCCGAGTTTTGTGCCGTACGGGATCTCGAGGGAGACGTCGTACAGGGCGTAGTGCTCTCCGCTCTTGACGGAGAGATGTTCCGTCCTGATCGACGGAGCCGCGGAGGGCGTTTTGTCCCCATAGCGGGCGGCGACTTCGTCCTCGGCGTTCAAAAAGTCAAAGAGGCGTTTGCCGCTCACAAGGTCGCGCTGGGAAGCGTTCACGTTGAAAATGAGCCCCGTAAACTGCCACATCAGACTTCCGAGATACCCCATCGTCGCCGTAAATTCGCCCGCCGTGATGCTCCCCCTGATGCCCAGAACGACGACAAGGGCGAGCGTTCCGAGGAAAACAACGACGCGTGCGATCCTGATCTTGAGGTCGCGGAAGGCGAAGAGCTCGATCCCGCCGTATTCCGTCTGTTTGAGGCGTTCGTTGTCCGCCTCGAAGCGGCTGTACCGCTCCGCCTCCTTCGCAAACGAGGCAACCGTACGCACGCCGTAGATGCTCTCCTGCACCGTCGTGCTGAGCGTTGCGGAGTCCCGCCAGACCGCCTCGTAATACTTGCGGATCCGCGTTTTGTAGAGCAGAATGACGGTCACGCAGAAGATCCCTCCCGCCAAAGGCAAAAAGAGGAGAGACCAATGGATCCTGCCGAGCAATACCGCCGCAACGGTGAGATAAAAGATATTATCGGCAAATCCCTGCGAGCGCTGGATATACAGATCGCGCACGTTGAAGGGGTCCTTCGTCGTGATGAGAATGAGATCCCCCGCCGAATAGCCTGAAAGGAACTGCCCGCTCGCGTTTCCGAGCTTGTTCAATGCCGCCGCGCGCATCGCCCCCTCGCTCTTCAGCGAAAAATAATGGGCGAGATGCCATTTCAGATAGAAAAAGATGAAGAATAAGACTGCAAACAGCGCGAGCGTTGCGGCGAGCGTCCAGAACGTCCGCGTGTAGTCTTCGACGGGGATATCCTCGACGAGAAAGAAGAAAATACTGCTCGTATTCTTCGGCTGACCGCCGAGAAGGGGCGTGATGACCCTGTCCACAAGAAGCGCGACGACCTGCGGCGTCACGAGAAGAATGACAACGCGAAAGAGCCCGAACAGCGTAGCAAGCACCTGTACGGGCATCGTCTTCTTGAAATATGGATAGGAATTTCTGAAAAACTCTCGCATCGGACTTTTGGTTTTTGGTAATCTTTCGGCGCCCCTTGCTGCCCCTCTTAGGGGAAGTGGCCCGCAGGGCCAAAGGGGTTCTCGGAAACCCCTCAGTCGCGCCAAGGGCGGCGCGCCAGCTCCCCTACAAGGGGAGCCAAGGGTATCCCTCATTCCGAGCCCCGCAAGGGGTGAGTGAATCCCCTCGTAAGTACGGACGCCCGTGGGTCTATGAGATCCGCTCGGCTTCGCCTCGGGATGAGGACAAGGTGACGTAATTGAGAATGACACCCCTTCAGTCACCTTGCGGTGACAGCTCCCCCTCGAGGGGGAGCCAAGGAATAAGGCATGACGTGATTAGAACCATTGCCCACCCAATGCCCCTCCTTGGGAGGAGGCATGCGCGCGGGACAGGATGACGCCGCACCACCCCCCCACCACCGCCTACGGCGGAGCCGTCTCGGGCAGGTAGCGTCCTGCCCTACTTCGCCCTACGGGCTCGTGCCGCGCTTAGTACAATAGAATGCGCGCGGGGCGGTCACCGTTCGCGCGAGATAATGCGCTACTTCGTCGCTGGCGCTCCTCGTGCCGCGCTTAGTGCAAAAAGAATGCGCGCGGGGCACTCATGTCGC
>CANRIY010000134.1 GCA_947630775.1 uncultured Clostridia bacterium
GCGCTACTTCGCGGGCGGTGCCCGCTCGTGCCGTGCTTAGTGTAATAAGAATGCGCACGGGGCGTGCCGCGCTTAGTACAATAGAATGCACGCGGGCGGGAGTGGGCAAGAGTTTGGACTTCGTTCTTCGGGATCCTTCGCGGAATTACTCTTCGGACTCCGTACAGCGTTTTCGGCTCAGGATGACGCGGTAACACGGGGAGCCAAGGGTCCTTTGTTTCAAATCACGGCGCAACCCCTCGCTCGTATTTGTTTTGCGCTCGCGCCTTGTCGGCGCGAGCGCAAAACAAATCGAGCGAAATAAAGAAATCGATCAGAGTCTTGCAACGCCCGTCACTCTTGCCGCTTCCGCGACGGCTTGCGCGACCGCCGCATGCACCTTGGGATCATAAGCGTAGGGCAAAATGTAGTCGGCGGTCAGCTCTTCCTCTTTCACGCAAGAGGCGATCGCACGGGATGCGGCGATCATCATCCCGTAATTGATATCGCTCGCGCGCACATCCAAGGCGCCGCGGAACAGCCCCGGGAAAACGAGCACGTTGTTGATCTGGTTGGGTTTTTCGGAAGAACCCGTGCCGACGACGGCCGCCCCCGCCGCGAGCGCGTCCTCGCGGGAGATCTCGGGCACGGGGTTGGCGCAAGCGAACACGATCGCCCCTTCCGCCATCGAGCGCACCATGTCCTTCGTCACGCAGTTGGGACCTGAGACGCCGATAAAGACGTCCGCGCCACGCATCGCATCCGCAAGAGGGCCGTTGAGCCTTCTCGGATTTGTGATCTTTGCCATTTCCCGTTGGGCGTCGCTCATCGCTGTCGTGTCCGTCAAAATCCCCGCCCGATCGCAGAGGACGATCTCCTTCACGCCGAGCCGCAATAAGAATTTTGCAATCGAGATGCCCGCCGCCCCCGCGCCGTTGATCACGACGGAGAGCGTCCCGATCTCTTTCTTTACAAGCCTTGCGGCGTTGAGGAGCGCGGCGGAGACGACGACCGCCGTCCCATGCTGGTCGTCATGAAAGACGGGAATGTCGAGATCTTCTTTGAGCCGGCGTTCGATCTCGAAACATCGGGGCGCGGAGATATCCTCGAGGTTGATCCCGCCGAAGGAGCCCGCGAGGAGTTCGATGGTACGGACGATCTCGTCGGTATCTTTGGAGCGGATACACAGGGGGATCGCGTCTACGTTCCCGAACGCCTTAAAAAGCGCGCATTTCCCCTCCATGACGGGCATGCCCGCCTCGGGACCGATGTCGCCGAGGCCCAAGATCGCAGTGCCGTCCGTGATGACGGGCACGGTGTTCCAACGCCTTGTGAGGGTGAAGCTCTTTTCGGGATCTTTCTGAATGGCGAGGCAGGGCTCCGCGACCCCGGGCGTATAGGCGAGGGAGAGTTTTTCCCTCGAATCCACCTCCACGCGGGGAACGACCTCGATCTTCCCCCTCCATTCGGCATGTTTTTTGAGCGATTCTTCTCTGTAATTCATGGCATTCTCCTTTGGGCTCATTATACCGCATTTCCTCCGCCTGCGTCAAGTCTTTGTGCTAAGGTGGGCATGATCCCCCCCACCCCCGCCTGCGGCGGAGCCTCCCCCCCAAGGGGGAGGCCTTGACGCGAGACACCTGCGGCGGAGCCTCCCCCCAAAGGGGGTAGGCCTTATGTTGTTCAATATACAAAAAAGAGAGGCGAACCTCTCTTTTTTGTCGTGTGAATATATTTGGGGTAAAGGAGTGTACCCCGTCTGCAATCTCAATCCTGCAGCACGCCGTTCAAATAGGTCAGTTCCGTGCCGTCGCTGCAATGAACCGTAATGGTCCCCTTCGTTTTTTTCACGAAATCGGATTCCCTTGCCAGCAGATCCTTCCACTGCGTCTCCGTACCGCCGAAATGAATGGTCGTGAGCTGCGAACAGTTCGCAAGGGCGTCTTCATGGAGCCACAGCATGTTGCTTCCGTCGCCTTCAATCGTCAATTCCGTAAGCCCTGATCCGTTAAATGCGTTTTGGAATACCTCATAAACGGTCTCGGGAAGAGATATGCCCGTGAGTTCCTTACAGCCGCCGAATGCATACGGAGCGATTTCATCAAGAAGGCTTCCCTCGGCAAAAATCACTGTCTCAAGGTTCGGACAAGAGTCAAACGCATACGATCCGATCGTCATAACGCCGCTGCCGATCGTGACTTCTTGAAGGCTGCCGCACTGCCTGAATGCATAACTCCCGATCATCGAAACGCCGTCGGGGATGACGATCTCGGTGAGGTTATTGCAATGATAGAATGCATAACCGTCAAGCAAGGTCAAGCCCGAAGGAAGTTTCACGCTGGTGAAAGCGCAATTCTCAAATGCGCCGTAACTGATTTCGGTCACAGTTTCGGGAATGACGATCTCCGCAAGATCGGGACATTCGGCAAAGACAAACGCGCCGACACGGGTCACATCACCCGGAATGGTGAACGATGTAACAGGGCTGCTGTGGGATACCCAAACGAGCTTGACGACATCCGTATTGTCGTTTTCATGTCCTGTAATGTACTTCACTCCTTCCGCATCCGTTTTAAGCGCATAGTTTTCATTGCCCTCGGAGACCGTAACGTCTCCGTTGAAGTGATAGAACGCGCCCTCTTCGATTTTCTTTACGCTTGCAGGGACATTGACCGATTGCAACGCTTTGCAGCTATTGAACGTCCCGTAACCGATCTCCGTCAAGGTATCGGGGAGCGTGACAGCTTGCAGAACGCCGCAATCCTGGAACACCAATCTTCCCATTGTCTTTAATCCGCTGTGAAGGTTCACCGTTGTAAGCGCTTCGCAGCCGACGAACGCACCGCCGCCGATCGAGACAACGCTTGCGGGAACATCGACTTCAGTCATCGTCTTGCAATGACCGAATGCGGAGTTTGCGATCACTTGCGTGTTCGCGGGGATCGTATAGTTCGTTTCGGTAAACTTTTCCGGATCCGCCTTGAAAAGATATTGCACTTTTTGGCCTTTGACATAGAGCACGCCGTCCGTCCAGTTATCCTCTGTATCATAATAGAGTGTGCCTTCCAGGACGTCATCGCTTCCGATCGTGGTGATAGTATCGGGAAGCGTGATCGTACCGAGCGCGGCGCAATTTTTGAATGCCGTGCTGCCGATAAAAGTCGTGCCGTCGGGGACTTCGATCGATGCAAGCGTGGAGCAACCTTCGAAGGCGGAACCTTCGATCGCTCTGAACGCGCCGCCCGAGGGAAGCGTGATCTCCGTCAGCGAGGTGCAGCCCGAAAACGCGCCCTGCATCACTTTGAGCAGCTTTTGGTTTTGGGAAAGATCGACGCTGCTCAGTTTCGTGCTGCCGAAAGCATAGTTGCCGATCGAGTAAAGCTCTTCATCCTTGGAGAAATCGATCGTTTGCAGTCCGGTGAATTGAAACGCATAGTCGCCGATTGTCGTAACGGAGGAGGGAAAAGCAACTTCGGTGAGTTTTGTGCCGTTGAAAGCCGCCGTCCCGATCTCCGTCAGGCCTTCGGGAAGGGCGACTTCCGTAATACCGCTACTCGCAAACGCACCCTCGCCGATCCGATCAAGCCCCTCGGAAAGGGTAACGCTTGTCAGATGCGCACAGCCATAGAACGCCATATCGCCGATCTCTTCCACGCCGCTTTCAAGCGCGACGGATGTCAGCTCTTGATTGCCGCGGAACGCATTCTCCCCGATTTTCACGTGCTTGCCATTCAGCGTACCGGGAACATTGAGCTCTGTCGTGCCTTCGGCAACTCCCGTGACCGTGACAGTGCCGTCGTCATCGACTTCGAGATAAGATTCGCCGTCTGCCCCGGAGAACTCTTTCAGCGAGCCTGTCACGACAGTGGTCTCCAAGACCCATTCGCCGTTTTCATAGTGATAAATTTGATAATTCGAGGTCTTTGCCTCCATATCAATGTAGGAGCGGTAATAGAAGTCGCCTTCGAAAACATCCGCAAGTCCCGCCTCGTCGGGTTCGCTCATTCCCTTAAACCACGTCGTACCGTGACCTTTGATCGAGCCGAGTTTGACCCATTCATTCGTCGTCTCGTCCTTCGGCGTGAGCTGCCAGACGGTGAAATCCTCGGTATTCAGATAGAAATCGCCTTTCTGGGCATCCTTCAATGTCGTGTCGCCTTCGGGATATGTATCGGGATCGATCTTGCCCGAAAACCATACAACGCCGTCGCGGCCCTTTTCGCCCTTGAGCTTTAAGACAATGCTCCAAAGACTATCGCCCTTTTTGTAGAGTACGCCGTTTTTCGTATCAAGATAGAGATCCCCCGCCTTGCCATCCGAGGGGTCGGGTGCTTCCGCTCCGCTGTACAGCGTAGTGGGCTCCCATGTCCCGTCCGCCGTTTTGGCATATGCCGTCAGCG
>CANRIY010000135.1 GCA_947630775.1 uncultured Clostridia bacterium
GGACCGCCGCAACCCCGTCGGCGAGGCCACGCCTCCTGTCGCGGCGCAGCTCACAGTGCACCGCACTGTTGAGCAGATTTGCGCCGCTCCTCCCCTCGGGAGGGGGCATATCCGACGCCGCATGGCGAAATACAAAAAAGAGAGGCAAGCCTCTCTTTTTTGTCGTGTGGATATTTACGGGCAAAGGAGTTTACCCGCCTGTGAGTGAATTGATGTGATTATTCTGCCACATAGGGCTGACCATCGATCGTAAGCGTCGACTTCTTATCAAGCAGTCTAATCAGCTCTTTATTGACCTTGGTATCGGTCAGCGTCACTTTAGTAGGGTGCCATTCGTCTCCGCCAATCACAAGACTTCCTCCGATCGAGCATCCCGTGAAAGTAGCATCATCAATCACTTTACCATCAACCTCTCCGTATTGTCCGTAGAACTGAATATCCCCTGTGATCGTAGTATCTTCCGCTCTGAATATTACGCTGTTATAGAAACCGCCATTTCCGTTCTCCTTAATATCCGTCCCCGCGAAAGTGCACCGGGTAAGGGTAACCGTAATGCCGCCGGAGTTAGTCTCGGCAATCATCTTACCTAATTCGGAATCGGTTGCCGTAAAATCAACATAATTCCAAAGGAAGAATGTCTGTTCCTTTGTACTGACCATCTTGCAGTGGTTTTTTACGGTCACTTTCAGATGATGCTGATAATTGGTGCCCTTTGCATACAGAGCATTTCCGTCAATTTCGACATGATCAAATGTCAGATTGCAATCCGTAGAGCCGCTTGCCGTCCAACTCAGGAAGGCACACTTCAGTGCAAAAGTTCCGTCGCTGTGTTCCCTCTTTGTATAAGTGATGTGTCCGTTTTTAATTTCAAGTGACGTTACAGATGCCCCAACGCGGAGCCCGCAATTTTCGCTGCCATTTTCATCTGTATCTGCGAGAGAAAGGGTCTTGCCATTGAGGTCTATGATTGCATTAGCGTTGATTGTAAACAACTGGCCTCTGGCTGAACTGCTTGCTCCCTCATAGCTCGCATCCTCGAGCAGGGTGAGGGTGAGCGTCTCTTCGCCCGTGAGCGCCGCGAAGGCGTCCTTGATGCTCAGATAGGCGGTGTCGCCGACCTTGGCAACGCCGTAGGTGATCTGCGCGCCCTCTTCGACCGTAATGCACTTGTTAAAGTTCTCCAGATCATACCTTACAAACCCGAGCACGAGCTGCGTCGTTGCGGTGTATTTGCTGTCGTAAGTCGTATCCTTGCGGGAATCGAAGTCCTTCGTGACGAGCGTTGCAACGCAGGCGGCTGCGACAGTGACGCTTCCCGCATGGGCCGCGTTGTCTGCATTGATCCCGCCGACCACGCCGATACCGGGGTAGGTTTCGCCGTGTTTTGCATCGTATGTAATATTGATGTTGCCCGAAACGGTGACGTTTTCTAACGTGATACCGTCGGAATGGCCGTACAGAGCGCCGACCTGCGCGCCTTTGGCAGTAACGTTCGTCAAGGTGAGGTTCTTGACTGTGCCGTTGAAATGGCCGAACAGACCCGCACGCCATACGCCGTTTTCATCATCCGTGGCGCAGGTTATGTCGGAAATCGTCTTGTCGTTGCCGTCGAAGGTGACGCCGCTGAAATCGGGAGAAGACCACTCGATGCCCGCAAGGCTGATGTTCTCCATCACTTTGATGGTTTGCCCCGCAAAGTTCATGCCGCCGTCGGCAAGCGCCGCGAGCGCTGTCATGTCGTCAGGG
This sequence comes from uncultured Clostridia bacterium, assembly GCA_947630775.1. Taxonomy (GTDB): domain Bacteria; phylum Bacillota; class Clostridia; order Christensenellales; family Borkfalkiaceae; genus Gallimonas. The sequence goes on from CANRIY010000135.1 coordinate 1,747, forward strand.
GTAGAGACCATCCACACGCCGTCTGCAACGCTGTAGGGAAGCCCGTACCAGTTGATAACAAGCGTGTTTTCGCCCGTAATGGTGGGAGCGAGGGTATTGTTGGTTGTAAATCCGACAAGGCCGTTATAGTGCATATTGGCCTTCCTGCTGTTCGAATGTGTAGGATCGAGTTCGACGCTCACATTGCCCTTTACATCGCTGATTGTCGCCGTTGTATTCCTCTTGTTAATCATGCCTGCCACAACACCAAATTTATCGTACTTGGAGGCATCATAAGGGTCAAGATTAAACGGCACAAGGATTGCGTCGGTAAATTTCACGTCATCGATAGAGATGCTTGTCGTTGAAAGAATATCAATTACCCCAACAACGCCTCCTGCCTGATACAATGCTTTTACCATGACACCTGTAATGGCAATCGTCGACATCGTAACTGTACCCGCCTTGGTTGAAACATATATTTCTCCGAAGACACTTCCCACTGTACCATCTGCCTGAATCAAACTCGTCGCAGTCGTATCAACGGTAATGTTCTCCACAACACAATCATTATAAGCTCTATAATCCCCGACAATACCACCAATATTCCTATTACCATGTATATAGACATCTCCGACAAGCGTCAGATTTTTCAAATCAGTGCTGTACGATTCCCCAATAAACGCGCCGGTATTGTGTAGATTGCTTACATCGCCGTGAGAATTTTCTTCTGTCGGATGGGAACTTGCGGGAATTTCGACATTCTTGATCGTAAGATTTTCAAGAACACATTTTGTTTTAGCATTCGAGTTGCCTACAACGCCGAATAATCCGAGATAGTCTTTCGTGCCACTATCGTGGATTATCTTAAGATCCGAAATCGTTTTCGACCGGCCGTCGAAACAACCCAAGAAGGAATGGCTCTCCGTGTCCCCGATCGGCGTCCAAGGCTCATTATTGAGCTTGATGTCATCCGTAAGGGCAACATTCTTTCCGGAATAGTCGTTCGGAGCTTCCCCCGTCTTCAGCGTGCCGTTGACGCTGTCGCGGAAGTATTTGAGGCCGTTGGGATTGGAAATTTCATAGATGACCGTCGTATCTTCGTCGTTCTTGTAGTGCGTTTCGACGAAACCGTCCGAAATCGGATATTCGACGACGTTTTTGCCCGTGAAGGTCACTTCGCCGCTGCCGACAAGGGTCGTGTCCTCTGCGCCGCTTTCGGTCCCTTCGGTCTTGGATTCGACCTCGACGTTTTCGACCGTGACAATGCCTTCGGAACTGCCGACGAGGCTGCCCGTCGTGGCGCCGCTTTCAGCCTTTACGGTGCTGTTCCCCGTGACGGTGACGTCGTTGAAGGAGACGCCCTTCGACTGCCCGACGACGACCGCGCCGACCGCGCCGCTCCCGCTCACTTCGACATTGGCGGCGACAAAGTGAAGATGCTCGATCGTTGCATTTTCGACATGCCCGAAGAAGCCGACCGCCGTCGCACTGTCCGTCGTCTTTGCCGAGAAGTTTTCGATCTTATGGCCCTCGCCGTCAAAGATACCGCGGAAGGGCATTTCGCTTGTCCCGATGGGCGTCCAGTCTTCCGACGCACGCGCTGCAAGGGCACGGTGAAGGCTTGCGGCTTCTATTTCATTGAAGTCGATATCCGTCTTCAAATGGACTTCCTTGCCCGCATAATCGTTCGTTTGCGCGCTCTCGGCAAAATCCAAAAGCTGCCCAAGCGTGTAAATGTTGAGCTGTTGTGCGTGCATGTCCTCTACAAGGATCTTCCATTCGCCGCCGAGATAGCGGTAGAGCCGCGTGCCCGCGCCTTCGTTCTCCTCTTCATTGCCCAAGAAACGGCCAAGGTACAGGTCGCCCTCGTTGGCTTGGTCCGTAATTTCGGCACTCGGTTTGCCGTAGCCTGAGTAGAACTGCACGGGATCCTTGGCGTCGTCGCCCGTCTCGCCCTTGATGGAGCCGAGCTCTAACCACGTCCCGTCGGGCTGAAGCTGATAGACGACGAAACCGTCGGTCTTCAGGTAGAAGTCGCCCGCTTGGGGATCCTTAAGGGCCTCGGTATCGGGTTCACCCGTACCCGAGAACCATACGACGCCGTCGCGCCCGGGCACGCCCTTGAGGGTCAGCACGGGGGTGCCCCAACCGCCTTCGCTCTTGTGATAGAGCTCACCCGTCTCTTTGTTGAGGAAGAAGTCGCCCACGTTGCCGAGTTTGTCGGCGGGGGCGGAAGTGCCGTAGTACCAGCTGCCCGCCTCTTCCGCCGTCGCTTCGCGCCACGTCTTGCCTTCCTTCACGAAACTTGTAAGCGTCTCGGTGTTGAGGTAATGGTCGCCCGGCACGCCAATGTCGTCTGCGGGATCCCCGGCGCCGTAGTGCCACGTTTCGCTGCTTGCGTTTTCATCGGCGCTGAGTGTTTCTTCGTTTCCGCATGCGCTCAAAATGCCGAGTGACAGCACGAGCGCGAACAGGGAGACGAGAACGAACAGAAGCACGGTGAAAGAACGTTTTCTTGTCTTGTTCATAAACCTTTTGCTCCTTACAGAATTTGCACGATCCGCAGTTCCGCTTATTCACACGAAAATGACAGAACTTTTATAGGATCTGTGCTTTCTCTATTTTACCCCCCCCGGTTTCCGA
>CANRIY010000136.1 GCA_947630775.1 uncultured Clostridia bacterium
TCGTTGAGTTCCACAACGCTCATCGCCTTTACTTCTTCGATCAATTTCTGGACATCCATTTTCTTAATTCTCCTATAATTTTAAGATTTTTGGTCTGCGATCGCTTTCAAAACATAAGCGAAATTCGCGATGGGCGACTGCAAGCACCCGAGCATCTTGGCGATGAGCACCTCTCTCGAAGGGATCGCCGCAAGTTTCTTGACTCCCTCTGCGTCCACGTATGCGCCGCTCACATAGGCGCTCTTGGGCACGAGTTTGTCGCTGAGCGCGGGGGTGTCCTTCACCGCCTTGGCGAGGAGCGAGCAGCCGCTCGTCTCGTCGGGGCAGAAAACAAACGCCGTCGCGCCGTTGAGGTCATTGTCGAAGCTCTCTACGCCCAGTTCCGAAAACGCCTTGCGGACAAGGGTGTTTTTATAGACCTTGTATTCGCACTTGGCGGCCTGGAACTTCCTGCGCAGAGCCGTCGATTCGGCGACCGTCACGCGCTCGTAATGGACGAGGACGACGGACTTGCTCGCGCTGATCTTTTCCTTGATCTCTTCGACGACGACCTTCTTCGCTTCAAAGTTTTCCGACATACTTACCTCCTGTTAGGCCTTGCGGCCCGATTTGGAAAAAAGCTCCGTACGCAGACAGGTACGGAGCGGTTCTTAAAATCGAATTTAAGAAGTCTACCTCGACGGGATATTGAGCGGAAGTCCGCACCCGTTGTCTGCGGCATATTTCACAGATCCGAAGATCTTATGAACAATTTGATTGTACCATCTTCCGAAACCGCTGTCAAGCGATTTCAAAAAGAACTTACAGCTTCGTGTAGCTGACCTTGACGCCGGGGCCCATCGTGCTCGCAAGCGTAACGCTCTTGATGTACTGGCCCTTTGCGGCGGCGGGTTTTGCCTTGACGATCGCGTCCATGAGCGCGTTGAAGTTCTCTGCGATCTTCTCGACGCCGAAGCTCTTCTTGCCGATCGGGCAGTGGATGATCGCGGTCTTATCGAGACGGTACTCGACCTTACCTGCTTTCACTTCCTGCACCGCGCGTGCAACGTCCATCGTGACCGTGCCCGACTTGGGGTTGGGCATGAGTCCTTTCGGGCCGAGCAGACGCCCGATCCTGCCGACGACGCCCATCATGTCGGGCGTGGTGATCATTGTGTCGAACCCGAACCAGTTCTCGGTCTGGATCTTTTGGACCATTTCCTCCGCGCCGACGAAATCCGCGCCCGCGGCCTGCGCCGCATCCGCTCTCTCGCCCTTGGCGATGACGAGGACTTTCTTCGTCTTACCGGTACCGTTGGGGAGGACGATGACGCCGCGGACCTGCTGGTCTGCCTGCCTCGGATCGACGCCCAAACGGACGTGCAGCTCGATCGTCTCGTCGAACTTCGCTTTCGCGTTTTCGAGCACGTGGCCGATCGCTTCGTTTGCCTCATACGCCTTGGAACGGTCGTAAGATTTCAAGCTGTCCGCATATTTCTTGCCGTATTTCATGCCTTTGCCCCCCTTACTCCTCGACGGTAATGCCCATGCTGCGGGCAGTACCCTTGATCATGCTCATCGCGCTCTCGAGCGACGTGCAGTTGAGGTCGGGCATCTTCGTCTTGGCGATCTCTTCGACCTGCGCCTTGGTGAGCTTGCCGACCTTGGTCTTGTTGGGGGTGGCAGACGCCGTTTCGAGCCCGAGCGCCTTCTTGATGAGGACGGGTGCGGGCGGCGTCTTGAGGACGAACGTGAAAGAACGGTCCTGATAGATCGTCATGACGACGGGGATGATGAGCCCCTCCTGACCGGCCGTCTTTGCGTTGAATTCCTTGGTGAACCCGGGAATGTTGACGCCGTGGGGGCCGAGTGTCGAACCGACAGGGGGACCGGGCGTCGCCTTTCCGGCGGGAAGCTGCAGTTTGACGACTGCTGTGACTTTCTTTGCCATGATAGCTCCTTATATTATGTGGTATTTTTGACGGCAGAAAAGATTTACCGTCTCCCACTTCGTCGGCGCCGCAGCGCCGATGGTGCCTGTTTTTCGGAGGCGGAGTTATTCCTCCTCCTCTTCTTTGGGGATCTCCACCGCCGTTTCGGAGATTTTTTGCATCTGCACGTAGTCGACTTCCACCTCTTGGCTTCTGCCGAACATCGTGATCGCAACTTTTGCGCGCTGCGATTCGTCGTTGAGTTCGCGGATGACGCCGATGAAGCCTTCGAGGGGCCCGCTGTCGATCGACACCCTGTCGCCCGCCTTGAAATCCGCGTCCGCGACGTAATCTTCGAGACGCATCTTGCGGATCTCGTCCTCTTTCATGGGAATGGGACGCCCCTGCGGGCCGCAGAACCCCGTCACGCCGCGCGTATTGGTGACGAGATACCACAGCTGGTTCGAATAGATCATCTTGATAAAGACATAGCAAGGCAGAAGCTTGCGCTCCACGACCTTTTTCTTGCCGTTCGCCTTCTCCTCGATCGTCTGCTCGGTCGGGATCTTGACGTCTGTGATCTGATCGCCCAGATTGTTATTTTCTATGAGCCGCAAGAGGCTCTCCTTCACCATCGCCTCGTAGCCCGAGTAAGTGTGAAGGATATACCATTTGGGCTCGGAATCTACGGTCGCCATATCAGCCTACGTTCCCCCAGGAGGTTACATACTCCAGAAGCTCGGTAAAGCCGATGTTCACGCCCGTGACGATGACAAGGAAGATGAGAACGATGACAAGGACGACGCCCGTGCTCTTGAGCGCCTTGCCGAAGCTCGGCCACGAGACGCGCTTGAGTTCGGAGAAGGTCTCCTTGAGCTTTCTCCCCATACGGACGAAAATATTCGGCTTCTTGTTCTTATCCTTTTTCTTCGCCTTCGTATTCTCTACGGGCGCTTTTTCGTTTGATTTCGCCATGATGTTCCTCCGTTTAGCGCAGTCTTACTTGGATTCCTTATGGACCGTGTGCTTTTTGCAGGTCGGGCAGTACTTTTTGAGCTCGAGACGGTCGGGATCGTTCCGCTTGTTCTTAAAGCTGTCGTAATTGCGGTTTTTGCACTCCGTGCATTCAAACGTGACCTTCATTCTCGTGGATTTAACAGCCATTTGTGTGAAAACTCCATACAAAAAAATTACACCCCTTCGGTGCGTAACATAAGAATAACACAAAGAAAAAGGCTTGTCAACCGATTTTGCACGCATTTCCGAAGAAAAGTCGGAAAATTGTAAAAGGAAGCGGCCGACGTATTTAGAATCGTTGCCCGCCCCCGCCCTCATCCCGAGCGAAGCGAGCGGATCTCATAGACCCACGGGCGTCCGTACTTACGAGGGGATCCACTCGCCCCTTGCGGGGCTCGGAATGAGGAGCCTCGGCTCCCCTTGTAGGGTCCTTCCTTAGGGATGGCGGGAAAAGGCGACCGTTCTATTTATGGAGCCTTTTCCGCCTGAGCTGTCACCGCAGGTGACTGAGGGGTTTCCCCCTTACAAAATAAACGTGCGTTTGCCCTCTTGAAGGTCCCGCCAGACGGGGGACATGTGGCGGAGATATGCCACCACCTTGGGCACCTCTTCGATGAGATATTCGATCTCCTCGGGCGTGTTCTCCGCGCTCAGAGTCAGGCGGAGAGAGCCGTGCGCGACGTCATGGACTCTTCCGATCGCAAGAAGTACATGCGACGGATCGAGCGAGCCCGACGTGCATGCCGAGCCCGAGGACGCCGCAATGCCTTTGTCGTCGAGGAGCAACAAAAGCGATTCGCCTTCGATTCCCTCGAAACAAAAACTCACGTTCCCGGGAAGGCGCTTTTCCCTGTCCCCGTTGAGGGCGCTGTGGGGGATCGTTTCGAGCCCCTCGATCAGCCTGTCCCGCATGGCGGTCACTTTTTTCGCCGCCGCGGGGAGCTCTTCCATCGCCTCTTTGAGGGCCGCGGTCATCGCGCGGATGGCGGGAAGATCTTCCGTGCCCGCACGTTTGCCGCGCTCCTGCGCCCCGCCTTCGATCAAGGAGTAGAGGGGCGCCCCCGTCCTCACATACAGCGCGCCCACGCCCTTGGGCCCGCCGAACTTGTGGGCGGAGAGGGCGAGATAATCGCACCCGATGGCTTCGACATTCACCGCCGTATGCCCGACGGCCTGCACCGCGTCTGTGTGGAAGAGGATCTTCTTCGCACGGCAGAGCTTGCCGATCTCCTCCACGGGCTGCAAGGTGCCGATCTCGTTGTTCGCAAACATGAC
>CANRIY010000137.1 GCA_947630775.1 uncultured Clostridia bacterium
GCAGTCCGAGTTCACCATTTACGAGGGATTGCCGCACCTCATGATCAACGAGATCATCACGCAGGCGCCCAAGGCGGTCACGGCGCTCAACTGGGCGATCAAGGAGATGGAGCGCAGGTACGGCCTCTTCAACGAAAAGACCCGTTCGGGGATCGCCGTCCGCAAGATCGACGAATACAATGCGACGCTCGGCGAAGATGAGGAAAAACTTCCCAAGATCCTCATCGTCGTGGACGAGTTCGGCGATCTGATGCTCGTCGCGAAGAAGGATCTCGAAGAACGGATCCAGCGGCTCACCCAAAAGGCGCGCGCGGCGGGGATCCACATCGTGCTTGCGACGCAGCGGCCTTCCGCAGAGGTCGTCACGGGCGTCATCAAGAGCAATCTTCCGACGAGGATCGCACTCAGCGTGGATTCCGAACTGAACTCCCGCATCATTCTTGACGAGACGGGCGCGGAGACCTTGCTCGGCAAGGGCGATATGCTCGTGAAAGCGGGCGGAAAGACGAAGCGCGTGCAGGGCGTCTACATCGGCGCCGCCGAGACACAGCGCGTCGTCAATTATGTCAAAGAGAACAACGAATCCTACTACGATTCCGATATCTCCGATTATATCGACAAACAGGGCAGTTCGGGGGGCTCGGAAGGGGGATTTTCGGACGGCGACGACGGCGTCAGCGAAACTTACATCAAGGCGCTCGGGATCGTCGTCAAACGCGGACAAGCGTCCATTTCGCTCATCCAGCGCAGCTGCGGCGTCGGGTATAACCACGCAGGCAAGATCATCGAATGGATGGAGTCCATGGGCTACATCTCCGAATTCGAGGGCGCAAAGGCGCGGACGGTGCTTCTCACCAAGGAAGAATACGAGAGCAAATACGGGAGTCTCGACTGATGCTGAAGAAAATTTTCGGGATGATCTCTCTCGGATGCGACAAAAACCGCGTGGACGGCGAGCGCCTTCTCGGCGAGATCGAACGGCACGGCTGTACGATCACTTCCGATCTTTCCAAGGCGCAGGTGCTCATCGTCAATACTTGTGCGTTTCTGAACAGCGCGCGCGAGGAATCGCTCGCCGCGGTCTTTGAGGGGAACCGCTACCGCAGCGGAAATCTTGAAAAGATCGTCGTGACGGGCTGTCTGCCCGAAAAATTTATCGGGGAACTCTATCCCGCCCTTTCGGAAGCGGACGTGTTTTTGGGTGTGAAGGATTTTTCCGAGCTCTTTCCCGCGCTCGAACGCTCTTACCGTGAGGGGGAGCGGATCAACGCGGTGGGGACGGGGAGCGGTGTGCGCCCCGAACGGTTCGTCTCCACCATGCCGCATCTCAAATATCTGAAAATTGCGGACGGCTGTTTTAACCATTGTACATACTGCCTGATCCCGAAGATCAGGGGGAAGTATGTCTCCTATCCCATGGAGGAACTCGTCGCAGAAGCGGCCTCGCTCGGAGAGACGGACGAACTCGTCCTCGTCGCGCAGGATACGACCCGCTACGGCGAGGACAGAGGCGCAAATCAATTTGTAACTTTACTGCAAAATCTTTCGAAACTTGACAATATTTGTCATATAAGATTGCTATACTGTTATCCGGAAGTCGTCACGGACGCGCTCATCGGGGAGATCCGCGCGAATCCCAAGATCATCAAGTATCTCGATATCCCGCTCCAGCACAGCGAAGACAGGATCTTGAAGCTCATGGGGCGGCGGGGCGGCAGGGCGGAATATCTTGCTCTCTTGAAGAAACTGCGGGAAAAGATCCCCGAAATTGCCCTCCGCACGACTTTTATTACGGGATTTCCCTCCGAAACGGAGGAGGAACACATGGCGCTCAAGGCCTTCCTCAAAGAGGCGCAGTTCGAAAATTGCGGCTTCTTTGCCTACTCGCGGGAGGAGGATACGCCCGCCTACCGCTTGAAAGGGCAGATCCCCGCCCAAACAAAGAAGCGCCGCGTCAGGGAGCTCTATGAGGTGCAGGCAGAAATTTCGGCAAACAAACTTCGATCGTATGTCGGTCAGACGCTCTCCGTGATCTGTGACGGCATCGACTACGAAAAGGGATGTTTTGTCGGAAGAGCTTATTTTCAGGCGTATGAAATAGACGGCTCCGTCTACTTCACCGCCGCAAAGGCAACGGAAGGGGAACGGTATTCCATTAAAATCACTTCCGCCGATTCTTACGATCTCTACGGAAAATGCGAGGCATAAAATGAATTTACCCAACAAAATCACACTTACAAGGATCTTCATGATTCCGCTTTTCGTCATCTTTTTCTACCTTGACGTGTTCAACGGCAGAAATTACGAGATCCTCATTGCGGCGATCATCTTTATTGTCGCCGCCTCAACGGACTTCCTCGACGGCCATATCGCCCGTTCGCGTGGGCTCGTGACCAATATGGGGAAATTCTTGGATCCCATTGCGGACAAGGTGCTCAATTCCACGGCGTTTATCCTGCTTTTGACCCGTCCCGCCGTCTTTGAATTAAAGCCCTTCGAAGACTGCGGCCTCATCATTGCGGGGATCTGCGTTGCGCTCATTCTGGCGCGCGAGCTCATCATCAGCGGCTTCCGCATGATCGCCGCGGGCAAAAAAGTGGTTCTGGCGGCGGATATGATCGGAAAAGTCAAGACGGTTGCGCAGGACGCTGCGATTGCCATGCTCCTCGTCGGTCTGCCTTTCCTCGATCTTGTCTTCGGAAAGGTCTGCGCATACGGCGGCATCGCGTTCCTGCTCCTCTGCACGGTGCTCACCGTGATCTCCGGTATCAACTATATCGTAAAGAACAGGCAAGTTCTTGAGGATGATGCGCAGTGAACGCCGCCGTCGTCCTTTACAACAATCGGAATCCCATCCTGAGCGTGGATTTTTCCGCCGTGACGGATGCGCTTCTGTCGGGCGGCGTATTCCTTGACGAAACGCTATTTCTGCCCTATGACGCGCCCTCGGCCGTCACCTCCGCACTGGCGCGCCTCAAAGAGGAGCACCGCTTTGTTTGTGTGATCTGCGACCGCTCCATCTTGGGGCTCGCGCGCGAGGCGGTCTTTTCCGCAACAGGCAAAAAATTTACGGAGGAGTACTTTTCGGAAGTCGCGGACTGCCTCTTTGCCGTTCTTCCCGCGGGGGAGAAGGGGAAAGAGATCGCAAAAAGTGAGACGATCCCGCTCGTGGACGAGCGGCGGGGGAATTCGTATTGCCGCTCTGTGATAAGGACGGCCGGCGTCCCCCCCGAAACGCTCCGCACCGCCATGCAACATGCCGAAGAGGCGGGGGAGGGGAAACTTTCCCTGCACGCCGAGACCCGTTTCCAAAACGGGCGGATCGAAGTCATTTACGACCGCAACACCCCCAAGATGACTGCCGATGAAGTCGTCCGCATCCTCGCGACGGAGCTCGGAGACCATATCTATTCCATGGAAGACGAGGAGCTCGCATTCCGCCTTGTGGAAGCGCTCAAACTTCGCCGCATGAAGATCGCGACTGCCGAAAGTTTCACGGGCGGGGGCGTCGGGGGAGCGATCGTCTCCGTCCCGGGCGCAAGTTCCGTCTTCTACGAAGGGCTCAACACGTATGACAGCGCTTCCAAGGAAGACCGTCTCGGCGTTTCCCATTTTACTTTACAGACGAAGGGCGCCGTCTCGGACGAAGTCGCCTATGAGATGGCAGCGGGGCTCATTCATCAGGGAAAGTGCGATCTCTCGATCGCGACGACGGGGTTTGCGGGGCCCGAAACGGACGGGCGTCCCGCGGGGCTGTGCTATCTTGCGGTCGGAACCAAAGAGAATGTGCGCGTCTACCGCTGCCAGCTTGCGGGAGATCGGGAGACGGTCACGAAGAGCGCCATAGAGCTCGCGCTGTTTTACGCATACCGCGCGATCAAATAGAAAAAACATAAGGAGACAGAGCAATGAACGAAGAAAAAAAGAAGGCGTTGGACGCCGTCCTTGCCCAGATCGAAAAGAATTATGGCAAAGGGGCGATCATGAAGCTCGGCGAAAACGCCGCAAACACAGATATCGAGGTCATTCCCACGGGATGTCTTGCCCTCGATCTCGCCCTCGGCATCGGCGGGCTTCCCCGCGGCAGGATGGTAGAGATCTACGGGCCTGAATCCTCGGGCAAGACGACGGTCGCACTGCATGCGGTCGCACAGGCGCAAAAGCGGGGCGGCATCGCCGCCTTTGTGGACGCCGAACATGCG